>JBGTKE010000001.1:0-5799 GCA_041744775.1 Hyphomonas sp.
GCCATCAACCGGCTTTTCTTCGGCATCTGACACATCTGCTGACGCTGGCGCGGCGGGCGGCTAGGATGGCGCCAGAGAATCACCCCGTGCCAGAAAGACCCCAGCCCATGTCCAAGCCCCCCGTCGGCTCGAAAGCCAATCCGTCGCAGTTCGATGTCCTGCCGAAACTCGCCGAGGATGAGCCCTATTTCGTCATCCGCGCGCATGACCCGATGTCTTCGGCGCTGGTCGAGCTGCACGCCTATATCGGCGCGGGCCAGGCGGGGGCGGCGCACAACAAGCTGGCCGAGATCATGGCGCTGACCGCGCAGAAGCCGCCGCGCCCGGCTTCCAGCCCGAAATACCGGGAGACCTTCGCCATCTCGCTGTCGATGGAACAATGGCGCGACGCCAACAAGGACTGAGCGGGATGAAGCTTGCGCCGGTCACGCTCGAGAACGCACATGTGCGGCTGCGCCTGTTTGATCCGGAAACGGACGGGGCGGAGCTGCACGCGCTGGCAGCGCGGGCGCCGGAGATTTTCCGGCTCTGGTCCTTCCGCGGACCGGGAGACTGGGTGGGCGAGTGGATCGAGGTGATCCGTAAGCGGACGATTGACGGGTCGATGATCGCGTTCGCCGTCACGCGCCCGGCAGGCGGCGCCTTCCTTGGTATCACAAGCTGGCTCGATCCCAGCGAGATCAACAAGTCGGTCGAGATCGGCATGACCTGCTACGCGCCGGAAGCGCAAGGCACGGCGATCAATCCGACCTGCAAGCTGCTCCTGATGCAGCACCTGTTCGAAAAATGGGGCGCGCGGCGCGTGCAGTTCCAGGTCGACAACCGGAACGAACGCTCGAAAGCGGCGGTGCTGAAACTCGGCGCGGCGCTCGAAGGCGTACTGCGCAACCACCGGACCCTGCCGGACGGCTTCGTGCGCGACACCGCTTTCTTCTCCATCCTCGACCGCGAATGGCCGGCGGTGAAGGCGCGTCTTGACCAACGCCTTGCGGCCGCTTCCGGATCTGCTGGTTAAGCGCTTGCGGATAAGGTATTGTGCCGTCTCTCAATGGAGGTAGGACCACGATGTCACTGAGAAAATTCATCATCGAACGCGACATTCCGACGGTGGGCAGCTTCGAGCGCGAACAGCTCAGCGCGGCCGCGAAACAGTCGAACGGCGTGCTAAAACAGCTCGGGCCGGATATCCAGTGGCAGGAAAGCTTTGTCGCCGGCGACAAGACCTTCTGCGTTTACCTGGCCGCGGACGAGGCACTCATCCGCAAGCATGCCGAGATGAGCGGTTTCCCGGCGACCAAGATCACCGAAATCCGGCGCATGATCGATCCAACCACGGAAGCCGCCTGAAACTGCACGCATGACCACGCCGGTCAATCTCAACAAGGCCCGCAAGGCGAAGGAAAAGGCAGCGGCCGGGCAGCGCGCGAAGCAGAACCGCGCAAAATTCGGCCGCACGAAATCCGAGAAGAAACTGGAGGCTGCGAAGGCCGAGAAGCAGGCGAAGCAGGCCGAAGGCCATCGCCGGGAAATTCCGGACCCCGAAGACGGTTAAAAAAGCGTTGACAATGCGGCCCCGGCTTTGCACTTCGTCAGGCGCGTTGTGCCAGTGTGGGAGTGCGGGTGTTGGCGAAGAATATATTCCATAAGGCTGTGTTCAGCGTTGCGGCCTTCGCGGCGGGCATCGTCTGGGGCATTGCCGCTGAAGCCAGCGCCGCGGGCCTGCCGCTGATCGGCGTGTTCCAGGGCTGAGGCCCTTCGCTCAACTTCCGCCGGTATCTTTCGCCCGCTCGATCAGCGTGTCTTCGTAGCGTCCTCGATTGACGCGGGTCAGGGCGTCGAAGATCGCCTTGGCATCCTTGTCCTTGAGCAGCGGAATCTGGCGCGCAAGTTCGGCCGCATGCGCATATTGTGAATGCGCCGCGGCGAGATCGCCGCGCGCCTCGCTGCAGGCGCCCCAGTTGTGCTGGATGCCGGGCGCATCCGGGTAGGCCTCCGCCAGTTCCTGCCACTGCGCGCAGGCGCCGATGAACTCGCCGCGCTTGGTCGCCTTCACGGCGGCGGCGAACCGCGCATCACCCGCCTCTTCGCCGACCAGCGGCCTGGTGACGATCTCGGCGCGGAAGGTGGCGATATAGGGCGCGATGTCGAACCGGAAGAGGCGCACGGCTTCCGGCACCGCGTCGCGGATCATGCCGAAGGGCGCGTCATACGGGTCGTAGGTTTCGTAGATCGTCGAGCCGATGGTGCCGGTCGGTTGATCCGTATCCGGATATTCGGCGATGTCATGGCAGTCCTCGCGCTCGGTCGTTCCACCTTTGGCGGAGGTGAAGACCGTGCGCCGCGACGCCAGGTCGATCAGGTTGGCCGTGACCTCGACATCGACGATGTCCTTCACGCATTCGATCTCGACGACCTTGTGGCGTTCGCATTTGAACGGGCCATCATACCTGGCGCAGCGCCGCTCCGTTTCGCCGCGCACTTCGCCCCGGTAACCGGTCACAGTGACGCCGCCTTCATACACGCCCTGCGGCTGGTCCGGGTCGATCACGATGAACCAGGGCCGGCCTTCCAGTTCGGCCGAGCGGATCAGGGCCGCGAACTCGCGCTCGGCCACATCCCCGGCCGGGCCGTCAAAGCGGCCGGCCGCCACGTCGGTATACTCCAGCGCGGCCGGAAAGTTCGGCGCCGCGCGGGCGGCATAGTCATAGCCCGGTGTCTGGCACGCGGCGATCAGGCCGGTCAGGGCCAGGGCTGGCAAGCGCTTCATGTTTACCCCCGCTAAAGCGTCAGGATAGAGGTGCCGCCGGCGCGACGCGGCGTCAATGGTTGACGCAGGCTGCGCTCCCACCCACCTCTCGCACAGCTTTGAGAGGAACTCCCATGCCGCGCACCTTGTTCACGCCCTTCCGGCTGAAAAACCTCGAACTCAGGAACCGGATCGTGATGGCGCCGATGACGCGCTCGAAATCGCCGGGCGGTGTGCCGGGCGAGGATGTGGCGGACTATTATGCCCGCCGCGCCGCCGCCGATGTCGGTCTGCTGGTCACCGAGGGCACGACCGTGCGCCGGGGCGGATCGTCGAACGATCCCAACGTGCCGAATTTCTACAAGGCCGACGCCCTGAAGGGCTGGGCCCGCGTGGTCGAGAAAGTGCATGCAGAGGGCGGCGCGATCGCCCCGCAAATCTGGCACCAGGGCATGGTGCGCAAGGCCGGTACCGGGCCTGAGCCGGACGCGCCGACCGACAGCCCCTCGGGCCTCACCCATACCGGCAAACAGGTTCTGCCCGAGCCGACGTCGGCGGAAGTCGACGACATGGTGATGGCCTATGCCGATGCCGCCGCCGACGCCAAAAGGCTCGGCTTCGACACGCTCGAGATCCACGGCGCGCATGGTTATCTGATCGACCAGTTCTTCTGGGACGCCATGAACAAGCGCTCGGACCGCTATGGCGGTGGTATGACCGAGCGCGCCAGCTTCGGCGGCGACATCATCCGCGAGATCCGCAAGAAGGTCGGCCCGGATTTCCCGATCATCCTTCGCTATTCGCAGTGGAAGCAGCAGGACTATGCCGCGCGCCTCGCGGGCACGCCGCAGGAGCTGGAAGCCTTCCTGAAGGTGTTCGCGGATGCCGGCGTGGATGCGCTGCACGTCTCGCAGCGCCGCTACTGGGAGCCGGAATTCCCGGAGATCGACGGCGAGAACGGCCTCAACGGCGCTGGCTGGGCAAAGAAGCTGACGGGCCTGCCGACCATCACCGTCGGCTCAGTCGGCCTTAACGGCGATTTCGAGAAATCCTTCGCCGGGGAAGGCGCCCCGCAGCGCTCGCTCGACGATCTGGAAGCCCGCCTCGACAAGGGCGAGTTTGACCTCGTCGCCGTCGGCCGCGCCGTCCTCCAGGACCCGGAATGGGCCAAAAAGGTCAAGGAAGGCCGCTTTGCCGACCTGCGCGATTATGACGGCAAGGCGCTGGCGACGCTGTACTAGGCCTTCCGGCGGGCCCGTGCCTTCAGGCGGTGGCCTACGTCCACGATCGCTTCCAGGGCGGGTATGATCTCGGCGCCAAGCGGCGTCAGTTCATACTCGACCGAGGGCGGCGAAGTCGGCCGCACATGGCGCAGCACGACGCCGCGATCTTCCAGTTCACTGAGGCGCTGCGACAATACCTTTGCAGAAATGGGGGGGATGTCGGCGCGCAGCTCGTTGAAGCGTCGAGAGCCCCCGCGCAAGCACCAGATGACATTCGGGGCCCAGGCGCCAGCGATGATGTTCATGCATTCGGTCAGCATGCACGGTTCCGGCGGGGCGGGCGACCTGTTCTTGCGCATCTTGAGGGGCATGGCGCGGTCCTGAACTGACGGGCACGGTTTCCTGGCGGTAACCTGAAACGTTCGGTAACCGATAGAAATCAGGTTGCCAAGAGTTATCCCTGTCCGCATCTCTCCGGCAGACATTGCCAACAGGGAGATGCGACATGAAACTTTACTACAAGCCGGGTGCCTGCTCGATGGCGGCACGCATCGTGCTGAACGAAGCGGGCGCTCCGTATACGGCAGAGCGCGTCGATACAGAGGCCGGGCGCACGGCATCAGGGGCAGACTACAGAACGGTCAATCCGCGCGGCTATGTTCCTGCACTGGAGCTGGACGATGGCGCCGTGATGACGGAAAATGCAGCTATTCTAAGCCTGCTTGCAGAGATGTTCAGCGGGCAGGGATTGCTGCCGAATGACTTGTATGGCCGTGCGCGACTTGCCGAATGCCTCGGTTTCCTTTCATCCGAACTCCACAAGGCGTTCGGTCCGTTCTTTCGCACCAAGGCGCTGGCGCCAGACGAGCGCGTAGAGGCGTTCATCCGGCTCGCAAGGCAGATCGGTCATGTCGAAGGAATGCTGTCCGATGGCCGGCCCTTCCTGCTCGGCGAGGAATTCACGGTCGCGGACGCCTATGGCTTCGTGATCCTGAACTGGACGGGATTCATCGGTGTGGCACCGGATGCCTGGCCCTTCGTTCAAGCCTTCCATGCCCGGATCGGAGCCCGCCCCGCCGTGATGCTGGCGCTGAAGCAGGAAGGGCTTGCCACATGACGCCGCCGTTCACGGACATTTCGTGTGTCTTGCAGGATTACTTCGATGGCCTCTACAATTGCGACACGGGGCTGCTTTCCAGGGTGTTCCATCCGCATGCGGTCTATGCGACGGGCGATGAAACGCCGGCCCTGATCCGGTCGATGGAAGACTACTTCGCCGTGGTGGCGGCGAGGGTGTCGCCGGCTTCAAAGGGGCAGGTACGGCGCGATGTGATCGAAACGATCAAGTTCGCCGGCGAGAATACCGCCTTCGCGAGGGTGCGCTGCTCCATCGGAGCGCGGGACTATGTCGACTTTCTGACTCTGATCCGCGAAGACGGCTCCTGGCGCATCATCGCCAAGGTCTTCCAGATCATACCGCATACGGACTGAACTTCAGGAAAGGTGGCGGACATGCCTTATGTAAACATCAAGGTCACCCGTGAAGGCGTAACCCCGGAGCAGAAGGCGCAGCTGATTGCGGGCGTTACCCAGCTGCTCGTTGACGTACTGGACAAATCCCCGGCGACCACCTTCGTTGTGATCGACGAGGTGGCGCTGGAGGACTGGGGCATCGGTGGCCTGCCGGTGGAAGCCTATCGTGACACCATCCGCACCGGGACAGGGCGGTGACGGCCGCCAGCCTTGCGCCGGCGCTGCTGCTCGTGGCCGGTGCAGGCATACCGGTGATGGCAGCGCTGAACAGCGGGCTCGGCCAGAGAATCGGCGCGG
>JBGTKE010000002.1:0-1946 GCA_041744775.1 Hyphomonas sp.
CACTTCATCGCCCGCATTCAGCGTCGCGATCAGGGCATTGAACAGCACCGCCTTGCCGCCCGGCGACACGTTCACCTGCGACGGTTTGTAGGAAAGCCCGTTTTCGCGCGCGAACTTCGCGCAGACCGCTTCCTTCAGTTCTGGAATGCCGTCCGAAGGCGTGTACTTCGTCTTGCCCTCGCGGATCGCGCGGATCGCCGCTTCCTTGATGTTCTCCGGCGTATCGAAATCCGGCTCCCCTGCGCCGAGACCAATCACGTCCAGGCCCTGCCGCTTCATCTCGTTGGCTTTGGTCGTCACGGCAATCGTCGCGGACGGCTTCACGCGGGAGATGGCATCGGAAAGCTGGATATCGGCGGCCATGGGCTCTTGTCCTTGGTCTGGGGGAGGCGGCGCACGCATACCGGCGCGCCGGTCGCTTCGCAAGGCGCAGCGGCTGCCCTGCGCCGCGAAAGGTTTGGTTTCCCCGGGATTGCGACAGAATGATAAAATTTGATCGAAGAATTGGAGAAAAGATAAAAAAAATCGCGCATTCTGTTCATACGGGCGAGAACACTTCAGGCCGAAATGGCTGGCCCGGAGGTTCAAGATGTTGGGTAACAACTGGAAGGCCCGGATCGATTCCGCGCTCTCAGATGTTGAGCGTGACCTCAACAGCATGGTCCGCCAGGGAACGCAATTCGTTCAGGGGCTCGAGACGACAGAGAGGCTCGTCCTGCTCTGTCTGGTAACATTCGGCATGTTCTACCTGCTCGCGGGGCATTTCGGAGGCCGGACCGAGGATGAGCGCGCCGGTGGCCGTTTCATCGGGGTGATGTTCATGACGGTCGCCGCCGCGGCCAGCCTGGGCTGGATCGCCTCGTCCATCACCGCAGCATAGCGCCCTTCCTGTGTCCGCGCCGGTCGACTATCTCTCTGCCATGAGCGAGAATCAGGCCGGCGCGGCGCCCAGGCGCGGTGTCGATGTCATCAGGGACAACCTCTCCCGGCTTCCGGCGAAGCCCGGCGTCTACCGCATGTTCGGAGACGCCGACGAGGTCCTGTATGTCGGCAAGGCGCGCGACCTGAAGGCGCGGGTGTCCAGCTATGCCCGCATGGGCGGCCATACCCAGCGCATCGCCCGGATGATCCTGCAGACGCGGCGGATGGAGTTCGTCGTCACAGAAAGCGAGACCGAGGCCCTGCTGCTCGAAGCCAGCCTCGTCAAATCGCTGAAACCCCGCTTCAACGTGCTGCTGCGCGACGACAAGTCGTTTCCCTACATCCTGATCCGCCGCAACCATGAGGCGCCGCAGATCAAGAAGTATCGCGGCTCGAAACAGGACGAGGGCGACTATTTCGGCCCCTTCGCCAGCGCCGGCGCCGTGATGCGCACCCTCGACACGCTGCAGAAGGCCTTCCTGCTGCGCACCTGCGAGGACAGCGTCTATTCCGCCCGCACGCGCCCCTGCATGCTGCACCAGATCAAGCGCTGCGCCGCGCCCTGCGTCGGCCTGGTCTCGCACGAGGATTACACGGAGCTGGCCAACGAAGCCGCAGACTTTCTGCGGGGAAAGGGCGCCGACCTGCAGAAACGCCTCGCCGCCGAAATGGAAGCCGCCGCCGAGGCGATGCAGTTCGAGGACGCCGCCCGCCTGCGCGACCGGATCCGCGCCCTCGCGCATGTCCGCGCCACGCAGGACGTGAACCCGGACGGCATCGAGGAGGCGGACGTTTTCGCCATCGCCATGAATGGCGGCGTCTCCTGCGTGCAGGTCTTCTTCATTCGCGCGGGCCAGAACTGGGGCGCGACTGCCCACTTCCCGCGCCATGAACGTGATCAGGGGGCGGAGGAAATTCTCGCCGCCTTCCTCGTCCAGTTCTACGACAAGCGCCCGCCGCCGCGCCTCATCCTCGTCAACGAGTTGCCGGAACAGGCCGAGCTGATCGCCGAAGCGCTGAGCCTG
>JBGTKE010000003.1:0-6889 GCA_041744775.1 Hyphomonas sp.
CGGTGAAACGGTCGACCTGAAAGAAGTCGACAAATGAACGACCACATCCCGCTTCAATCAGAGAGGATGGAAAGAACTCTCCTTTGAATGCGGCCTTCTGCGCCGCTCGCCCATCGCTGAAATCGCGAAAGATCGGATCCAGCAAACTGGGATTTACACCGTCAGGGTCCCAGCAAGCATCGAAATCTCCAGGTTTCGATTTCGATGTGACATAGCTTCCGTCGACATACACGCGCTTACATCCTGCGGCCCTCAACTTCACAAGCGCCACCACGAACCCTTCAAATAATTGGCGGCGATACGCGCTAGTCGCGTAAGCCTCCTTGAACTCCTCCAGGCTTGCACTGTGAATCCCCGGAGGGAGCACCTTCCACGGCGAGCCGCTGAGATCGATCAACTCCGGAATCATTATTTACAACAATAACGTTGTAAAATCTGAATTGCAATACAAAACATGAACACCCCGTTCTTCCTTCGCGAACCTGCAGTGCATCTCGCAGGAGCACATTTAACCTATGGTTTAGGATGACAACCAAGATTCCAATTTTCGAAGCCACCTACGTCGGGATCATCGCCAGCTGTGACGGCAGGCCAAAGACCGGTCACTACCGAGCCGACGACTTAATGGTGCCCTCATCAAACGGATGTGCAATCTTCAGCAACTGCTCACGCCGGTAAGGCAGCGAACCGCCCTGCCCATATTCCGGCCGGTTGTTCTTGTGACCCATCAGGGCGCAGCGCAGACCGTAATCAAGCCCACCTTCCAGCATCCGGTCTTCGAACGAATGCCGCAGAGAGTAGATGACATGGTCTTTGCTCGGGAGAAGATCACGCTGTTTGAAGGCCTTCAACAGGTTTGCTGAAACGAGCGTGCTGCGGTCGTAATAATGATCGAAGCCGTTCGGACACAGTCGCATGGCCGCGAGGGCGACGCCGACCAGCGGGATCTCTCGCTCGGAGTCCCCCGTCTTGAGTTCGCGGTTCTGCTCCGCGCGAATGAAGATGTGCGGGACATCATGGTCCAGCCGGATGTCCTGTGGCCGGAGGTTCACGATCTCGCTGAGACGTGCACCCGTTTCGATCAGCAGGAAGAGGATGACGCGTAGTTCAAGACGGAGCCCGTCAAAGAGGCCGGGCACCAGAATCCGGGTCCGCACGAACGCATCGCTGAACGACGCCCGCTTCACGGTAGACTTTCCGGCGAAAAAGAACCCCCGGAAGGGATCCTGAACGTCAGTCTCGCCGCGGTATTTGAAATAGCGCAGATAAAGCGACCGGATGTTGCCTATATGGCGGTTGGCCGTATTGGGCGTGACTGGCTTTGAGCCATCCTTCTGAGGCAGCATGCGCGCCTGCCACCAATCCCGATAGCGGGTGGCGACCTCGCGCGTGATATCACCCAGCGGAATATCTCCGGCCTGGTCCACAAAGTAGTCGACCGAGGCCCGTTTGGTTTTCTCCCAGGCATCTCGCTGGGCCTGCGACTTGTTGTACTGATCGTCGAATGCGATCTTCGAGACGTAGAGTTCGAAGGCTTCAGACACGGTGATCTTGTCGACCGGTGCCGAAACCCCACCAAGCAAAGCCTCTGCCTTTTCCTGAGTCGGCGCCTTGCCGAAATCGGTTGCCTTCAGCCGCGCGATGATTTCTTCGACATCCGGGAGGGCGGCGATCTCGTCCACCGGCCTGTACACGAAGCCCTGAGCCAAGGCGCGCGAAGCGGCGGCCCGGTATCGATGCTCCGCAGCTTTCCAACTATTTCGCAGCGCATCGCCGCCCGCCGGTTCGAGCGCGCGCGCGTTCCAGAGCGCGGTGTCCGCCTCGGCGAGCGCGTCTCTGCGCATCATCGCAATCTCGAGTGACTGGGTGCGCAGAGCGACCTGGATGAGCCCTCTTCCATCGACGTGCGCAAAGCGGTTTGGAACCCGCCGCTGATAGTGCCACCAGCCGCCGCGTTCCTTTAGATATCTTAATCCGAGACCCGTCTGTTTCATCTGCGTTGTAGTGCAAAAAGTATGCAATCTGTAGTGCAAACTGTAGTGCAACAAGCGGCGTCGAACCTGAAAGCGCTCCGGGGGAGCGCTTAAAGTTCAGTCTTATCAAGGCTTTGGGAGATTTCCATTCCGCAAGGAATGGCGCGAGTGACGGGGCTCGAACCCGCGACCTCCGGCGTGACAGGCCGGCACTCTAACCGACTGAGCTACACCCGCGCATTTTTCTGGCGCCCATCGGGCGAAGCGCCTCTCTAATCGCCTCCCCCCGCCGGGTCAAGCGGTCCTGCCGCACGCCCTGCAGTGCCGCGAAAGGGCCCGGTTTCTGCCATTTCCGCTTCAGCTGCCATTCAAGCGACATAGTGTATGGTCATCAGCTAAAGAGACCCAAAAAGGGATTCGGATCATGAAGCGTAACGCCCTGATTGCAGGCGGAATTTTTGTTGTTTTGATCGGCGCGGTGCTGACCGTGCCCTTCCTGATTCCGAAATCCGTCTACCGCACCCAGATCGAGCGGGCCGCCGGCGAAGCCCTGCAGCGCAAGGTAACGCTGGACGGCGAAGTGCGCCTGTCCCTTTTCCCGAGAATTGCGGCCAGCGTCGGGGGCATGAAGGTCGCCAACCCGGAGGGTTTCGAAGGCCCGTACATGATCGAAGCAGCCGAATTGCGCGGCGCGGTCAAATGGGCCCCGCTGCTGTTCGGACAGCGCGTCGAAGTGCATGAACTTGCCTTTGTCGACGCCTCGGTCTCGCTCCAGAAGAAGGCCGATGGTCAGACCAACTGGGTGCTGGAAAAGGCGGCTCCCCGCGAAGGGGCGCCGAGTTCAGGGGGTGGTTTCAACGGCGCCGTCGAAAACCTGCGCCTCCAGAATGCGAGCCTCACCTTTCAGGACGACGAAGCCGGTGCGCGCTATGAGCTGCGCGAACTGGACCTGTCGGCCGCCATGACGGCGCTCGACGCGCCGTTGAAGCTTGATGCGAAAGGTTTCTTCCAGGGCCAGCAATTCAGCATCGATGCCAATCTCGACTCGCTGGATGCTGCCACCACCGGAAAACCCGCGACGCTGGTTGCGTCGTTGAGCACGGGCTTCGTCAAGGCCCGCTATGACGGTGCCGTGACGCTGGGCGAGGTGCCGACCCTCGACGGCAAATTTTCCGCCAGTTCGGAAGCGGTGAGTTCCTTGCTCGACTATGCGAATGTCGACGTCCCCTTTGATATCGCCAAGCTCGGCAGAATGAACGCCGAAGGTGATGTCTCGGGGCGGCTCGACACGCTCGCCATCAACGTGAAGCGCTTCTCGCAATCTTCCGATCTCGCGAAGACCGGTTTCAACGGCAAGATCAATCTCGGTCCCGCGCCGGTGATCGAGGGCAACTTCACGTTCGATGCGCCGAAGATCGACGCCCTGACGAAATTTGCGGCGATCGAGCTTCCGCTGAACATCGCGCCGCTCGGGGCGCTCGACGTGGAAGGGAGGCTCAGCGGCGCGCTGACGGAGCCGGCGCTCACCTTCGCAAAGCTGCGCGTCAAGGGTCCGCTGATCAATGCGAACTATGTCGGCGGCATTGACCTCGGCGCAGTGCCCCAACTGAACGGCAGGCTGAGTTTCGACACGCCAAAGGCCGGCGAACTTGCCAAGCAGATGAGGTTCGAACTGCCCGCAGCATCGGCGCTCGAGAAAGTGTCCTTCACGGGAAACCTCGCCGGCCCGGCTGACGCACTGGAACTGACGGCAATCGATTTCAAGCACGACAGCGACCTGCTGAAGGCGACGTACACGGGTGATGTTGCGCTCGCCGAACCGGGCACGCTCAAAGGCAGGCTGAACGCCTCCAGCGACAAATTGCGCGCTCTGCTCGCGGCCGCAGATGTCGAACTCGCACCCGGCACCAGCCTGCAGACCTTCTCGGCGACCAGCGATGTCAGTGGAAGCTTCACGAACATTGCGCTGTCGGCGCTCGACCTGAAACTCGACGCGATCACGGCCAAGGGCACGGCCGGCATCGACCTGACCGGACCGAAACCCCGTCTCACCGGCAAGCTCAACATGGGCTCGCTGGACCTCTCGCCTTTCCTCGCTCCGGCCGACCAGAAGCCGCAGGCGGCCAAGCCGCTCGAAGCCTGGAGCAAGGACAAGCTTGATCTTGCCGGCCTCTCGGCAGCCGACGCCGACCTCCAGCTGACCACAACCCAGATCACCCTCGGCAGCGTGAAACTGACCGACGCCGCGCTGACTGCGAAGCTCGTCGACGGCAAACTCGCTGCCGATCTGTCGAAGTTCAAGGCATTCGGCGGCAACTGGGAAGGCCGGATGACGGTCGATGCAGCCTCTGCTGTGCCTGCCGTTTCGTTCGCCATGCAGGGCGACAGCGTGGCGATGTCGAACCTGCTCGGCACGCTCGCCGGGTTTGACCAGCTGGCGGGCACCGGCGCCTTCAAGATCGACGCGACCACCCGCGGCGACTCGCTTGACGCGATGATGCGGGGCCTGAACGGCGAAGTTTCCACCAATCTCAGCGAAGGCGCGCTGAAAGGCCTCAACGTCGCGCAGATGGTGCGCAGCGCACAGTCCCTGCAGCAGGCCTTCGCGACCGGCAAGTTGAGCGCGATCGATTTCCGCAGCGTGCTGTCGCCCACAGCCGAGACGGACTTCAGCAAGTTCGACAGCCTACTGAAGATCCAGAACGGTGTCGCGAATGTCGACCTGCTGAAGCTCATCAGCCCGGCACTGGGGATTGACGGCACAGGCAGCATCGACATTGGCGGCCAGAAACTCGACCTGCGTCTTGCCACGGCCATCGACAGGACTGGTCAGGGCGCCGGCGCCGTCGTGCAGCTGAACGGCATCCCGGTTCCCGTGCGCCTGTCGGGCAACTGGAATCAGCTGAAAGTGACGCCTGACTTTTCAGGCGTTCAGGCGGCGCTGGAAGCCGAACTCAAGGGCAAACTGATCGACGAAATCACCGGCAGAAGCGGCGACGGTCTCGGCAGCGTGATCGGCGGCATCATCGGAGCGCCAGCAAAACCGGTGGCCCCGGCACCGGCTGATCCGGCCGATGGTGAAACACCCACGCCGGAGCCCGTCACTCCGCCCAAGTCGACCGAAGAGCAGCTGGAAGACGCGACCGAGAAGGCAGCCCGGGATGCAATTGGCAGCCTGTTCGGACGCAAGCGGACAACGACGCCCGCCCCTGAACCCGAGCCGGAAGCCGAACCGGAAGACGCGACGCCCTGATCAGTTCTGGGCGCGCTTTTCGCTAATGAACGGAACGACGTTGGCATCGCCGGGTGCTTCGTCTGCCAGAGGCAGTCGGATGAGCTTTCCTCGAAGCCGCTTCAGTAAAGATCGTTGAGAACATATTCGATCTGCTGGCCGCGCGCCTCGAAGGCGAGCTTCACCCAGCGGCCGCCATCATCATACCAGAGATCCACATCCAGCGCGGACTCCATCAGGTAACGGTTGGCCCCGATCATCGTGTTACCGGCCTTGATTGTCTCGCGGCCCTTGCTGATTACCTTCACATCGAGGATCTCGCCGTCCTCGGTGGACAGCAACTTGCCGGCTTGCGTCTGCGCATAATTCCAATGGCTGGCGGGCACGATGCCCGCTGGCGCGACGCCTTTGAACTCGCTGCCGCTGACGTTCAGGTCGTCCCCCTTGCGGCTCGCGGTGACAGTGCCTTTGTTCCCGTCATCGTTGACGGTGCCCGACACTTTCTGAAGCTGACCATTGTGCCAGGTTTCGGTGGCATCGAGCTTGTAGCGGAACACCGTAATGGGGCCGAGCCCGGCCTTGAGCGACACCGTCGTCGTTGCCACGAGTGCGCCGTTTGCATCGGTCGTGAACTTTACGGCGTGGCTGCCGAATGGCTTGCCTTCGCGCAGCACCGTGAAACTGATCACATCGCCGGCTGCAGGCTGCCAGGATTTGGGCGACAGCTCGGCCGAGGCCGGTATGGCTGTGGATGCCAGAAGGAAAAGGGAAAGAAATGCACGCCGTGCGGTCATTGCGGTCTCCAGACAAATCGGGATGGCTTAGTGTGTTTACGGGCCACCGCCCCGGTTGGATCAAAAACCTTGCAGCCCGTTGCCGCCGGTCGCGCAGCCCCTTATGGCTGGTAGAGGCCCGAAACACGCGAGGAATTGCTCGTCCATGACCGTTCACCGATCGATCGTTGACCTGATCGGCAACACGCCGCTCTTGCGCCTGAAGGGCGCGTCCGAGGAGACGGGCTGCGAAATCCTGGGCAAATGCGAATTCCTGAACCCGGGCCAATCCGTCAAGGACCGCCCCGCCCTCGGCATCGTCCGGGAGGCCGAAGCGGCAGGCCTTCTGAGACCGGGCGGTACCATCGTTGAGGGCACCGCCGGCAATACCGGCATCGGTCTTGCCCTCGTCGGCAAGGCGCTGGGTTACCGCGTCGTCATTGTGATGCCGCGCACCCAGAGCCAGGAGAAGAAGGACGCGATCCGCCTGCTTGGGGCTGAACTGATCGAGGTGGACGCCGTCCCCTATGCCAACCCGAACAATTATATCCGCTATTCCGGCCGTCTTGCCGAAGAGCTGGCCGTATCCGAACCGAACGGCGCGATCTGGGCCAACCAGTTCGACAACCCGGCGAACCGCCGCGCGCACTACGCCACCACGGCGCAGGAAATCTGGCAGCAGACAAGCGGCAAGCTGGACGGCTTCATTTGCGCCGTTGGATCCGGGGGCACACTCGGCGGGGTCTCGTTGGCCCTCAAGGAAAAGAACAGGAAGATCCAGATCGGCATTGCCGATCCCGGCGGCGCGGCGCTCTATTCCTACTATACGACCGGCGAGCTGAAAGCCGAGGGCACCTCGATCACCGAAGGCATCGGACAGGGACGCATCACGGCGAACCTCGAAGGCATCG
>JBGTKE010000004.1:0-16832 GCA_041744775.1 Hyphomonas sp.
CCGTCGCGGCCGACAACCAGATCGCCGAGGATCGGAATTCCTCCGAGGGCGGAGTTCATGCCGAAACTCGGGACCAGCACGCCGTCGATCTCGATATCAGTCGACTTGGAATCGATGAAACCGCTAGCGGTCAGGCCCAGCGCCGGCCCCTGCGCCTTTGCGCCATTGATGATATAGCGGCCGCCGGAAATTTTCAGCGGCAGGTCGATCCGGCTGAACAACACCCCTTCGCCGCCGAGCGTGTCGGCGAGACCGCGCAACGAGGCAAGCGACAGGATCTGCGTCAGGAAGGGCGCGTCGCTCATCCGGGCATCGAATATCTGCACCATCAGGTCGGCGGGCGTCGCGCCCTGCTCGAGCGTGCCGATCACTTCGATCCGGCCGCCGGAAATGAATTTCGCGTTCAGCATGGCGCTCGCCAGGAAACCGGCATCGTCGGACATCACGCTGAGCTTCGCCGGCCCGGCGCCGGTCGCATCGATCGAGGCGGTGAGCGAGCCACCGCCGCCGGCAAGGCCGCTCGCCTTCAGCATCTGCAGCCCCGAGGTACCGGACAGGAGCACAAGCTCTGCATTGCGCAGATCAAGGCCCGGACGGAGCGTCAGCCGCTCGACAGCGGCCGTCAACCGCGTCGGCGAGCTCTTGCCGGCCTCCTGGCCGCCGAGGCTGCCCAGTCCCGGCATCAGGCTGGAAATATCGAGATGCTTGCCGCCAAGCGTGAGCACGAGCTGGTCATCCGCGCTCCGGCTCATCTTGCCGTTGACGTCCGCCACATTGCGCAGGAAGGCGCGGCGCAGGTCGGCCGAGACGAGGCGGGAGTCGGCGGCGCGCAGCGTGAAGTCGCCGTCGAGCGCGGCGCCGTCCGCAGAAAAGCGGACCTTCGATGTCAGGTTGTCGCCGGATCTCGCATAATCGATCTTTGCGTTGGAGGCGCCCCCGCGCGGTTTCAGCCAGCCGATCTCGGCGACGTCGAGGCGCGCCTCCTTGAAATCGATGAGCACAGCAGCGGATTCCAGATTGGCGCCATGCAGCTTCGCCTTCACATCCAGCGGCGCTTCGCCGGTCATATAGGCCCGGCCGAGCAGACCGAAGCCGTTGAGGAAGTCGGCCGTTACCACGCCCTTGGCCGTCAGGTCCGCGGGCTTGCCGTCATCGGCGAAACTGTCCTTCCAGACGAAATCCACCGGCGACGGGCCGAAGCGGCCCTGCCCGGTCATGTTGATCCCGTTCTGATCAACATCAACTTTCACGGCGCCGCCGGTCATGTCGAACCCGAACGCGGCTCCCTTCAACCCTGCATCGCGGATCGTGCCGAGGGCCTTGAAGCGCATGTCCTCATACGCCACATCGGCGAGCGCCGGGCGGAACAGCTCGTAGGTCATCTCGGCGTCGCCGGAGACCCGCGCCGGATCGAGATCGAACTTGAGCCGCGACTCGGCCAGCGTCTTCACGACATTGCGCGCCGGGCCGCGCCCCTTTGCGAATACCCGGAATTCGGTCCCGCGCGGATTGAAGGCCGGAAAGTCGACGAGGCCTTCGTCGACTTTCCAACCACCATAATCGCCTTCATCGACCAGGACCTTGAAACTGTTGCCGGTCAGACGGCCGGTACCTTTTCCATTTTCGACGGGGGGGAGGTCTTCGAGAAACTTCACGCGCGCGCCCTCGACCGCGAAGGTCACTTCGAGATCCGTGTCGCGCAGGTAGCCTTCAGTGAAGCTGTCGCGCTGCAGAGTCACGCGCCCCTTGGCGTCGCGCGCAGTACCGGCTTCGACGTTGACCTTGCCAAAATTGCGGGCGCCGGCGCCAAGGCCCACGGGCCAGAGCGAGACCACGGTCTGCAGCGGCAAGGTGCCCGGCACCCGCGCGTCGAGCGTGCCGATAACGGGCGGCTCACCTTCGGCGCGGTCCGGTGTCTTGGCCAGGTCTCCAACAAGCTCGAACGCGGCCCCGCCGGTCACGAACTTCGCCGTTGCGCCCCGCACAGCAAGCGCGTCCAGATCGACTTCGCCCGAGGCCTCGACGCTCGCGAAATCCAGCGGCGCTTCGAGAAAGGGTGTCAGATTGGCGGTGAGCGCGGGACTGGTCAGCCGGAACGGCCGGAAACCCTCGCCCGTCAACGCACGTTCCAGCTGCAGGTCGGCGCGGCCCTTGAACACACCGGTGCCGCGCGATTCGATCATCAGGGCGAGTTCGTCATCGGCCCGGTCATAGGCGCCGGTAAAGTTCAGGTCCGTCACGGGGTGGGCGGTATCGCCGAGCTTCAGCGTGCCGGCGCCGCTGCGCGCCCCGAGGCGCACCTCTTCGATGCCGGCGTCTTGCGACAGGCCGATCGACACTTCGAAATTGGATCTCAGCCCTTCCGATCCTTCCGCCCCGAAGCCGGTACGGCGCAGGAGTTCGCCCAGCGGCCAGTCCGCAACGCCGAGTTCGGCCAGCATGCGCGTGCCGCGTTCACTCGTCTGCATACGGATGGCTATGCCGCCCGGGAGGCCCTCGCCAAGGCCGCTTCCCGACAGCGTGAAGCCCAATCCGTCGGCGGTGCGGACATACCTGCCTGTCGTATGCTGCATCGTTCCCAGCAGGGCCAGATCCGACGAGCGGACGCGCAGCTCGAAATCGTCAAAGCTCAGCGATTCGAATGTCAGGGTCGTACCGATCTGCGTGAGCCCGGCGAGCCATTCGGGAAGGACCGTGTTGGCATAGTCGAGCCAGCCCTGCGGCGTCACCGGCAATTCGCGGGCCTTGATCTCAGGCAAGGGATCGCCGCCAAAGGTCCAGAGATTACCGCCCTGATGGTCGAGCCCGATCCAGCCATCGCGCAGGTTCAGGCGAAGCACTTCGAGCTTGCCGAGGACAAGCGCCGACGCCGACACCACGATCTCGGCGCTCGCAGCCTGGGCCGCCGGACGCCCGTCCCCATCCAGCAGGCGCACGTCTTGCGCCGTGACCTGGACACGTTTGGATTCGGGTGACCATTCGAGCTGCAGGGCGCCGATCGATACGGGCCGCCCATCGCGCGCATCGGCGAGCGCGTGTTCGACATCTTCCCGGAAGGGGCCAAGGTCGAGCGGTCCGCTGGAGAGACGAAACAGGAGCAACGCACTCGCCGCCATCAGCACCAGCACGAGGGCGCCAAGGATTTCCATGACAATGATGGACGCGGTCTGGCGGACCAATCGCTGGCTCCTCAAAATTACCGGTATTGCCGCAGGTCCATTGGCACATAGAAACTATAATTGCGTGAACAGGTTGAGACCATAGGAGCAATGCATGACCACTGAGTTGAAACCTGGCAGCAAGGCCCCCGCCTTCAGCCTCGAGACGACCGCCGGCCCGAAGCGCCTGAAGGACTTCGCGGGCAGCCCGCTGGTGCTCTACTTTTACCCGAAGGACGACACGCCCGGCTGTACTCAGGAGGCGCTGGACTTCACCGCGCATGCCGAAGCTTTCAGGAAGGCCGGCGCTTCGGTGCTCGGGGTCTCGCGCGACACGCTCTCCAGGCACGGGAAATTCGCGGCGAAGTACAACCTGACGATCCTGCTCGGCAGCGATGCGTCGGGAGAAGTTTCCAATTCCTATGGCACATGGGAGGAGAAATCGATGTATGGCCGGACTTACATGGGAATGGTGCGGCGCACCTTCCTGATCGGGCCTGACGGAAAGATCGTCCGTATATGGCCTAAAGTCAGGGTCAAGGGGCATGCGGAGGAAGTACTCGCGGCGCTGGCGGGATAATCTGCCCCTGTCCGAAACCGATCCGCGACCGCCAAAACATGCATCGAGTTAATGAGAAGTTTACGCTCAACTGCTAACATTGCGGAAATATATGACTGGCGGGGGTTTCGCCTCGGGTCGAAATGGGTATGTATGACGCGGGGAATGGGAAGCCGGCCGCAGGGAATCCTGAGGCTACATAAGAAGTTTCCAGCTTACAGGTAGCTTGCATGGCGAAATGGAGTTCGAACCTCAAGGCGACGTTCGATCGCGCATTCCCGGAACGCCAGATCTACCACCGCAGTGGCGGTACAGTCCGGTATATTTCCGTTTCTCCGTGGCAACAGGCCATGATGGCCGCCGGCGTGACCGCCATCGCTGGCTGGACCGTCTTTGCCACTGCCAGCTTTGTTTTTGGCGGGAGTGAGACCACCCTCGCAGGCGGCGAAGGCAAGGAACTCGCCAAATATGAGCGCTGGGTCCAGGACCTGCGCGCCCGTGAATCGCTCCAGCGCACCCTTCTGGAAGAGCGCTCAAAAGAGACCGCAGACCTCGAAAAGAAGCAAAAGGCGCTCGAAGATCTGCTGAACGACATGCGCGAGGACGACGGGGAGAAACTGTCCGCCCTCGAAGGCGACGGCGCCGCCCTCCTGGTCGAGGCCTCAATCGAAGAAGCCGACCGCCGCCAGTCGCGTGACGAATATCTGATGACGGCCGGTCTCAGCGTCCCGGCGGCCCGCGGCACCCCGAAAGCCATAGAGCAAGACATCTACCGCTTGTTTGACCGGATGGAAGACCTTGCCGCCGAACGCGCCGAGCGGGCCCGGGGCGTCCTGATTCTGACCGCCGTCGGCACCGACACGCTCCTGGCCAACAGCAACGTCGGCGGCCCCGAAGTCTCGGTGGGCGCCCTGACGTCCTCGGCTTCCGAATGGTCGATCGGCGACCAGGATTTCATCACCCGCATCTTCCAGGCGCGGGCCCGGATCGCCGAAATGAAGTATTATGAGGAAGTGATCAGCAGCCTACCGCTGGGCGAACCGGTCTCGGTGCCCTTCCGCTATACGAGCCCGTATGGCATCCGCGTTGACCCCTTCACCCGGCGCCCCCGCGCTCACATGGGCGTCGACATGGCCGCTTACCGCGATGCCCCGATCGTGACGACCGGGCCGGGCTCGGTCAGCTATGCCGGCGCGCGGTCGGGCTACGGCCTGCTGGTCGAAATCGATCACGGCCATGGCTTCAAATCGCGTTACGGACACTTGAGGTCGATCACGGTATCGAAAGGTGATACTGTCAAGATCGGCGATCTGGTCGGCCGGATGGGTTCGACGGGACGCAGTACCGGCGATCACCTTCACTATGAAGTGTGGTACAATGGTAAACCTTATGACCCCAACAAGTTCCTGAAAGCAGGCCGACATGTTCACAAAAAATAGCAAAACTCCGGATTACCCGCCGGTCGAGCCGCAGAAAGTGGCCGCCGCCCAGGATGCCATCCGGGGCGCAGCGACGAAGACCGCTGCACGCGCTGCTTCCATCATTTGCGCCGACATGAAGATCAACGGGTCGGTCACGTCCGAAGGATCGCTGCATATCGACGGGATTGTCGACGGCGACGTTTCGGCCACCGATATCACCATCGGCGCCACGGGCCAGATCACCGGCGAAGTCAAAGCCGAGGTTGTCAAGGTGAAGGGCAAGATCCGCGGCTCGATCCGGGCCCGCAAGGTCGAACTGGAAACCGGCGCCCACGTGAAGGGCGACATCGTGCACGCCTCGCTGCAGATCCAGTCGAACGCCGTCTTTGAAGGTCAGGTGAAGCACGCGGATGACCCGCTTCGCGAAACCGGCCCGGTCGCTGCCAGCGAATCCAAGTCCTTGAACACGCCATCGGCCAGCCCGAGTGCGTTCGGCATTTCCTCGCAGCCGAGCTGACCGGCGCGAGCCTTCAGAACTTCCCAGAACGCCGGCCTCACGCGCCGGCGTTTTTGTTTGGGCCGGTATGGCCGCATCACACGTCATTCAATTGCACTCCGAAAACACAAAGCCCCGGACCATCGGTCCAGGGCTTTGCTTGGGAATGAAAGATCGGGTCCGGATCAGACCGGCTGGGCATTCCGGCATTCTGGCGTGGCGTCGAACCTGGCGCGTCCGGCCTTCAGGCGATCGGTGATCGTCTTGCAGCCTTCCGGCATGTTCTCGCCGAGGCCTTGCAGCTTCTTGCAGATCTTGTCTTCGTTCACGAGGTTCATGACAGAGGCCTGGACCTCGAAACAGACGAGGGCCGATTTGGTCTCTTCTTCGGAGTTCATGAAATCGAGCCAGCCGCGGCCACCCTGGTTGCCGGCCTGGCGGAAGGCTTCCTTGGCGCCGGCGCGGTCACCGCGCTCAAACCGGGACTGACCGATCCGCACCCAGATCGTTCCGCGATCCTTGACGCCGCCGAGAGTCAGGGCTCGTTGCAGCGAGTCTTCCGTCTCTTTCCACTTCTGGAGCTCGCTGTAGGAGGCGCCGAGACGCTCGTACATCGCGCCGCCACCGCCCATCTCGGCGGCCTGACGGATCACTGGGATCGCTTTTTCGTGCTCGCGGGCGACCTGGTAGAAGTCGGCGAGCAGCGACATCCGCTCGGTGGTCTTTTTGATCCGGCCGGCGTTCATTTCCTTCTCGAGCACCTTCGCGGCGTAATAAGGCGCGTTGAACTGGTTGTAGAAGTTCACGATCCGCATGATCTCATCTTCGGTCTTCAGGAGACCGGAAAGATACATGGCTTTCTGGACTTCGAACGCCTTGCGCTGTTCGTTGGCCTGGAAATAGTTTCCGGCGATCGCGTCCCAGTACTTGCGTTCCTGCGGGTTGCGCTCGACCAGCACTTCGAGGACTTCGGCCAGCTTCGCCTGATCACCTACGTCATTGTAGAGGAACACGAGCAGGTCATAGAGCTGCTGGTCGAATTTGGCGCCGTCCTCGCGGCGCACTTCTTCCGCCCAGCGGATCGCATCCCTGTTGTTGTTGGCGCGCTGGCTTAGCACGGCGAGCTGCCACTTCTGGGTCCGGTCCGGCTTGCCGCCAGCCGTCATCCAGCGGTTCATGTATTCCAGCGACGACTTCAGGTCTTCCATCTGGAGGTAGATCTGCGCGATGTTGTAATAGGTCTGCGCAAGATCGCCGGGCGGGACATAGCCCTTGGCGATGGCATCCAGCAGATCCCGGATCGCGCCCTGACGGTCGCCCTGCTCGATCTTGATATAGGCCGAGATCCGGATGACGGCGCTTTCTTCATAGCAGTTCAACGGCAGGCCGCGCAGCTGGTTCAGCTTGGCGGCGGCCGTGACAAAATCCTTGTTGGTGATCGCCGCCTGCTCGGCTTCGAGATAGAGCTGGCCGGTCTTCGAGCTGAACTGGGTCTCCGTGCAGCCCTGGGCCAGCGCGGTGCCTGCGCCCATCAGTCCGAGCATGCCGGCCGCTACAGCGCCTTTGAGGAAAACTTTCAGTCGCATCACACTCTCTCCTGACCGCCTCGCAGCGGCAATCTCTCACTTAAGCCATACCGCCGGGCAGTCTGCGCCGCCCTGGGGGTAGAGAACGACAGGCCGCTGAAACCAGCCGCCCGGTCTTGAACGAACCTACTGGATGTTGAATTCCAGCGGATACACCACGTTGCGGCGCTCGACAGCCTTGCCGCGAACGATCTTGGGCGCAAACTCGACGCGGCCGACAGCCCGTTCGGCTTCCGACTTGAACACGGAGTCCGAGCAGGTTGCCGAGACGTTGTAGGGCTTGCCGCGCGTGTCCACATCGAAGCGGACGTCGCAGGTGCCCGACAGGCCGCGCTCCTGGGCGCGTTGCGGATAGGACGGCGTCGGCGGGCGGATCGGCTGGGCGTCACGGTCCGACACGGCGACCGGGTCGATGGCGAGCGATTTCATCCGGCCAAGGTCCAGGTTCTGCGGCACGGCGCCGTCGATCCGGGGGGTTGGCAGGTTGATGCTCGACTTGGTCGCCGACTGTTTCGGCGGCGGCGGCGGCTTGGCAGCCGACTCGATCCGCTGCGGCTTGGCGCGCTGGCGTGTGCGCACGTCGGAGTCCTGCTTTTGCGGCGTGATGGCCGCAAGCACCCGCTGCTCACCGGTTTCCAGCCTGAGCTCCTTGACGGTAATCAGCGCGTTCATCAGCATGAAGATCGCCAGCACGATCGGGATCGCGATCAGCGTCGCGATCAGGATGCGCATGAAGGGACTGTTGAACATCGCCTGACTCCTTAACCCGTGGTCTTCGCCGAGATGTTGATGACCGTGTCACCATCAATCTTGTTGATGGCTTCCATGACGTCAACCATCACGCCCGCATCGGCGTTCACATCCGTCTGGATCACGACCTCGCCCATCGGGTTATCGAGACGCATTTCCTTGATCGTGAACATGACTTCGGCCGGTGCGACCTTTTTCTTGTCGATATAGACGTCGCTGTTGGCGTCGATGGCAATCAGGATCGCGAGCGGCTTCGCCTGCGCCTTGTTATCCACTTCGGGGCGGACGACCTGAACACCGGGTTCCTTGATGAACTGGGCGGTCACGATGAAGAAGATCAGCAGGATAAACACCACGTCCAGCATGGGCGTGAGGTTGATCTCGCTGTCGCTCTCTGAATATTCGCGTCTTGCGCGTGCCATAGGTTGCCGTCTCCGCGATCAGATTTGCGTGATGAGAATGTTGACGCGGTCAGTAAAGCCCGCGTTGTAGGCCTCATCGCGTATTTGCACCACCACGCCGCTCTTCGCTTTGGGGTGAGCTTGGATAATAACCGCACTATTGGGCGATTCTGCGACAACCCGCTCAATGTTCGCCCGAACCGAACTGATATCGGTCGCACGCCCATTGATCGTGATCAGGTTCGATTCCTCGACCAGGATCAGGATCGCGGGCACCTGGACCTGTTCTTCGTCGGGCGGCGACGGCGGCGGCGGCGGCTCAAGGCCGATGGCCTCTTCCCGGGCAAACGTCGACGTCACGATGAAGAAGATCAGCAGGATGAACACGACGTCGAGCATCGGGGTCAGATCGACGTCTGCCTGGTCGGGCTTGCGGATTTTACGGCCACGCATCAGTCGATCTCCATCGAATCTTCAACCTGCTGGACCGAGCGATTGACGCGGCGGTCCATGCCGGAGGTGAACAGGATACCCGACAGCGAGGCGACCATGCCCGCCATGGTGGGGATCGTCGCGCGCGACACACCCGCAGACATGGCTTTCGCATCGGCGCCGGCCGTGATGCCCATGATGTCGAACACCGCCACCATGCCCGTCACCGTACCGAGCAGGCCGAGCAGCGGCGCGAGCGCCACCATCGCCTTGGTCAGCTGGACATTCGCTTCGGCTTTCGCACGAACTTCAGACACCAGCTTGTCGCGCACCCAATGTGCAATCTTGGACTTCCGGTCGGAGCGCGAACGCCACTCCGCTATCGCCTCGGCAGCAATCTGCTTGTGCGCAAACCGGAAGTAGAACAACCGCTCCAGGATCAGGGCCCACATGACGAACGTCGCCGCCATGATGACCAGCAGCACCGGGCCGCCGCGATCCAGAAAGGCCTGTAGGTCTTGAAAACCCATTCGGGTTACTCCTCCAGGGGGTGGAAGAGGGCGGGCTTACGCCCGTCCCCCATGAACCGACTCCATCTTCTCGGCGATCAGGCCAGCGGCCTGTTCGTCGAGCATCTGCTGGTTGGTCCGCGCCATCGACGAGACGACAGCATGGATGAGCAGCAGCGGGATGGCAGCGACCAGGCCGAACACGGTGGTCATCAGGGCGACCGAAATACCGCCAGCCATCAGCTTCGGATCGCCGGCACCGTAGATGGTGATGGCGGTGAAGGTGATGATCATACCGATAACCGTACCGAGAAGGCCGAGCAGCGGTGCGATGGCCGCGAACACCTTGATGATGTCGTTGAACCGTTCGATCGCCGGCACTTCCTGGAGGATCCGCTCGTCGAGCTTGAGCTCGAGCGTTTCGATATCGCGGTTGCGGTTGTTCTCGTAGACTTCAAACACGCGGGCCAGCGGGTTGCCGGTGCCGGCCTGACGGGTCTTCGCCGTGTTGCGCATGGCGGCGCCCTGCGTGAGCAGCGTGAAGAACTTGTAGAAGCCCAGCAGAATACCGATCGCGGCAAGCCCCATGATCACATAGCCCACCGTACCGCCTTGCTGGATCCGGTCGCTGAACTTCGGAAGTTCGCCGAGGATACCGAACAGGTTGCCTTTCGACGGGTCGACCGGAGCCTTGACGAGCTCACCCTCGCTGGCGCGGGCCAGTTTCGTCATAGCGCCCGAGAAGGGGCCCGCCGGCTGGGTCTTGAAGACTTCGAGGAAGCTTTCGCCGCGCTCGCCGCGTTTCACTTCAACAAAACGGCCGCCATTGACGGTCGCCGTGGTGAACACGCCGACGCGAACCAGTTCGGCTTCGGCGATCGAGCCACCTTCGCCGAGACCGTTGACCGGGGCGGTGAAGGTCTTGACTTCCGATTGCGCGATCATTTCCTGAAGCATGGCTTTAGGCAGACGCTCGAGTTGGCCACGGTTCGGCAGCACGCGGGCTTCTGCGATCTCGGCAATGCCGTCGACGCGGTCGGTATAGTCGAAGTTCGCGAACGAGTTCGCGATTTCCGGCATCGTCGCACCCGCGGCCGATCGGAACTGGCCAAGCAGTTCCTGGAAGTCGCCGGCCTGCGCGGAGACCTGAGCCTCGAGCGCCGACAGGGCGGCTTCGTTGCCGTCGAACTCGGCGCTCAGGGCGCGGGCCCGGCCTTCAGCGGCGGCAAGGGCGTTGCGGGCCGTTGTCATGCTTGTGGCCTGGCTGGCTCTGTCTTGCTGGAACTGGCGCAGGCGCGCCTGGTCTTCCGTCGACATCTGGTTGGAGTCCTGACGGACTTTCGCAAGCACATCGCTCAGCGTCTGGGCCGAGGCAGGTGCGGCGGCAATGAGCGAGACCGATCCGAAGAGGACCGCGGCGCCCAGGGCCTTGAGAGAGGATTTGAACGTTTTCATAACTCAGTAAACCTTCGTTTCTGGGACTGGCCGATTACTGGACCGAGAACTTCTGGACCGGGGCGAAGAGAACGACCTGCTGGGCTTTGCCTTGCGCAACGCGGATCGCCTGCTGGATATCCGGAACGTAGCTGCCCGGCAGCGCAACCCAATCGCCGGTGGTACGGTCGAAGCGGGCGGCTTTGCCATTCGGCGTCACGTAAACGTAGGCGATGCGGCCGTAGAGGAACATGTCGACGTTCGTGGGGTTGCCATCGATCGTCATCGTTTCCTGCCAGGTGCTGACGGTGCGGCCATATTCCATTTCAGCCGCGTAGGCTTCCATGATCAGGCGGTACTGCTCGGAGGCGGTGACGTTCGGGGCCTGCATGAAACCATCCAGAGCCTGGATGCGGGCGTCCCGGATGTCCTTCTTGAAGGGCAGGTCGGCGGCGACGAACATCTTCAGGTCGGTGATCATGTCGAGCAGCATCGGAACGGTCTGGGCCGTGATGTCGTCGATCGAGCCGAGCTGTTCGGTCAGCGAGGCGATCTCTTCGCGCTGGCTCTTGACCACCAGTTCCTGCTGCCGGGCGAACAGTTCTGCGGCGTCGCGGCGCTGCAGGAGCGTGCGGTATTCACGCACCATGTCCGAACGGTCATCATCGAGCTGGTTGATCTGGTCCTGGACCTGTTCAGCCTTCCGGGTCGCTTGCTCGCCCGTCGTCAGGGCCTCGCGAAGCTGGGCATGGGCCGGAATGGCCAGGCCCGCAATCAACGCTGCAGCAATCACGCTGCGGGCGGGTGACAGAATTTTCTTCATGAGGTTTGCCTCTCACTCTCCAAACGGTCGCGCTCAGCCGGCGCGCAAATTCCTGGGTCTTGGGCGCACTGCTTGCGAGGGCGTCCCGATGATCTTCGGTTCAAACACACACGAACCGGAAGTTGGATGTGGAAGTGGAGGGAGAAACCCCCATCACCTCCCCTGATTTGTCTGGAGCGCTATTCGCTCTCTAAATATTGATGTTCTCGTTCGGCCAACTTCTGTGACCAACCGCGAAAGGCCTTAGCGACGAACCTCAACCCTAACAATCCTCTAATTGCGGATCAATCGCGCTTTACGATTCGGTTAGAAAATACCCGGGCCTCGCACGAACGCAATCAGCGCGACGCAGTAACGCGTGTCAATCCCGGGAGATATACGCATCCCGGGACGCCACATGACGCCGATCGGGTATCTGACGCGAGCGTCATTTATGGGAATTGGCTGGGGTGCTAGGATTCGAACCTAGGGTGGCGGTACCAAAAACCGCTGCCTTACCACTTGGCGACACCCCAACAGTGGAGCGCGCGAAATAGCTACTCTTTGTGTTGCTGGCAACTCCCGAAACGCGCCTCGCTTGCGAAGCGGCTTATGCAGCGCTCGCATTGCCTCGAGCGAAGACGAATCGAGATAAGAACACATACCAGCCCTTTACTTTTTATCGATTATCAACAATATCGACAATCGAGATATTCCGGACTTCAGAACCAGCAGAGGAATTGCCCCGGTCATGAGAACCTTCTTCCTGTCAATGGCAGGTGCTTTCGTTGCGATGATCCTGTTTGTGGTCGTCGGATTTGCCATGTTGATGATGCTCATCATCGGCGCGGCGAGTTCGAAACCGGCCCGTCCGGACAATGTGGTCCTGTCGCTCGACCTGAATTCACGCCTTCCCGACCAGGCGCCGCTCGGAGGCTTCGCTGCCTTTTCCGGCGCCCCCGGGTTCACGGACATTCTCGTCAAGCTGAAAGCCGCCGAGACCGACAAGTCCGTAAAAGGAATATACCTTCGCGGGTCTTTCACCGGCATCGGCACCTCGCGCGCCGAAGAACTGCGCGCCGCGCTGAAGAGTTTCCGCGCCGCGGACAAATTCGTCATCGCCCATTCGCAGGGCATGATCAGCCTCGGCGGTCCGTCGGCGTATCATTCGATCGCGGCCGCCGAAGAAATCTGGATGCAGCCGGGTTCGGACTTCATGATCAATGGCGTGACCTTTGAAACCGAGTTCCTGAAAGGCCTGTTCGAAAAGATCGGCCTCACGCCCCAGATCTACGCGCTCTACGAATACAAGAACGCGCCGAACTCATATAACGAAACAGCCTACACGGAGCCTCACCGCGAAGCCCTCGAAGGCCTTGCCACATCGCTGTGGACCACGGCCCTGACTGATATCTCCGCCGATCGCGGCATGCAGGTCCCGGCCCTGAAAGCCCTGCTGGAATCCGGCCCGAAATCGGCTGAAGCCGCCCTCGACGCGAAACTCGTCGACAAGCTCGGCTGGCCGGAAGATGCCGAAGAAGCCGCGCTGGAGCGTGCGGGCGACGATTCCGAACTCGTTGATCTCTTCTCGTACACGGCCCCGCCCTCGAAAGCCAAAGCCCGGGACGGCATGATTGCCATCGTCGGCGGCGAAGGCGCGGTCGTCACAGGCGGCGGCGGATCGGACTCGCCTTTCTCTGAACCACCGGGTTTTGCCTCGGATGTCATCGCGCGCGCCATTCTGGACGCCGCAGAGAACGACAACGTGAAGGCCATCGTCTTCCGCGTCGACAGCCCGGGAGGCTCGCCGACAGCATCCGACCAGATCTGGCGCGCGGTTGAGCGGGCCAAGGAAAAAGGCAAGCCGGTCGTCGTCTCAATGGGTTCGCTGGCGGCCTCGGGCGGCTACTATGTCTCCACCGGCGCCGACGCGATCATTGCCAACCGGGCCACGATCACCGGTTCGATCGGCATCTTCGGCGGCAAGTTTGCGATCGACGGCACCTTCAACAAGATCGGCGTCACTTTCGACACGGTCTCCGTCGGCGGCGACTTTGCCGATGCCTATGGCGTCTCGCCCTTCAACCAGGCCCAGGAGGCGGAAGTCCGCGCGATGCTGAAGCGCGGCTATGACCGGTTCGTCGGCCTCGTCGGCGAGGGCCGCGGCATGACCTATGACGAAGTGCACGAAGTCGCGCGCGGCCGGGTGTGGAGCGGCGAAGCGGCCCACAAGATCGGCCTCGTCGACGAGCTCGGCGGCATCATGACCGCGATCTCCAAGGCGCAGGAACTGGCCGGCATGGATACGTCGAAGGCCCCGCTGCTCGCCTACTACCCGCAGCGCAAGACCGGCTTCGAAGCGCTCGAGAGCCTGTTCGGCGTGTCGGCCGAAACCGCCCGCGCCGCCGCCGTGCTCAGCGCGGTTGTCGGCGACGAGCGCACCCAGATCCTGATCGAGGAACTGGCCGTGGCCGACGCCGTCAATTCCGGTCAGGCGATGGCAATGGGTCCGCGGATTCGCGAGCGCTAGCGCCCTCAAAAGCCCATTCGATGCGGCCCGCCAGCAACGTCTGGCGGGCCGTTTCATTGGCGGCGGCGCCGGATTCGCGCCTTGTGTAACAGTTGCGTTGCTTGTGAAGGCCCGGCAGATCGTCTAGCTCGCGGCTTGAAAAGATTCAGCAGAAGCACATGAACATCATCGTTACCGGGGCTGCCGGCTTCATTGGAAGCGAAATCGCGTTGAGGCTGCTGCGCGAAGGCCATTCGGTCACGGGGATCGATTCCTTCACGCCTTATTATGACGTGAAGCTGAAGGAAGACCGCACCGCGCGGCTGACCGCCTTCCCGAACTTCCGTCTTGCCCGCTCCGGCGTTGAGGACGCCGCCACGATGGAGCGTGTGTTCGACCGCGTGCAGCCGGACATCATCCTGCACTTTGCGGCGCAGGCCGGCGTGCGCTACAGCCTCGATCATCCGCGCGACTATATTGACGCCAACATCGTCGGCTCGTTCAACATCATCGACCTCGCCCGCCGGTACAAGGCGCGCCACCTCATCCTCGCCTCGACAAGCTCCGCCTACGGCGCAAACCAGAAATTCCCGTTCGAGGAGCGCGATTCCGCGCCCTATCCGCTGACAATCTACGCCGCCACCAAGCTCGCCGCCGAACTGATCGCCCACAGCCACGCGCATCTCTACGGCGTGCCGACCACGGCGCTGCGCTTCTTCAGCGTATACGGCCCCTGGGGCCGGCCGGACATGGCCTTCTTCCTGTTCACGGACAGGATCTTCAAGGGCCAGCCGATCGACGTGTTCAACAATGGCGACCTCTTGCGCGACTTCACCTATATCGACGATCTCGTCGAATCGATCCGCCGGCTGATGGATTGCCCGCCGCAGGTGGGAAGCCACATCATTCGCGGCGACTCGCTGTCTCCCGTCGCGCCCTACCGCCTGGTCAACATCGGCAATGCAACGCCGGTCCGCCTGATGGACTATATCGAGACCATCGAGAAAGCGATCGGCAAGACCGCGATCAGGAACATGCTCGGCATGCAGCCGGGCGATGTGAAGCAGACCTTCGCAGACGTGCGCCTCCTGAAGGCGCTGACGGGGTATACGCCGAACACGGACTACCGCGTCGGCATCCCCGCCTTCGTCGACTGGTTCCGCAGCTACTACAAACCGGCCTGAAGGCCTGCCGCTTCGGCGGCGCTGCGGAAATCTTCCGGCAGCGGTGCGTCGATCACGAGCCGCCCACCTTCCGGGTGCGGAATATCCAGCTTTGAAGCATGAAGCATCAATCGCGGCGCCGTCGCCTGCCCTTCACCGTAAAGTGCGTCCCCGAGGATCGGGCAGCCGAGCGCCATCAGGTGTACGCGGATCTGGTGCATCCGCCCCGTTTCCGGCGCTATCTGCATCAGACCGAACTCGCCGTGGCGCGCCAGCACGCGCCATCCCGTACGCGCGGCCTGCGCGCCTTTCCGGTCCGGCCGCGCGAGGATCATCCGCGACTTGCCGCTCTCCTCCACCTTCACCAGCGCCGCATTGGCCACGCCGGATTCGGCAGGCGGCAGTCGCCCTTTCACCAGCGCCAGATACGTCTTCTGTACATCGCGGCCCGCAAACGCTTCGGACAGTTTCGCTGCCACCGGCTGCGTCTTCGCCGCGACGATCACGCCGGATGTGCCTTGGTCGAGACGGTGCACGAGGCGCGGCCGCTTGCCGTTGGACTTCGCGAAGGCCGCCATCAGGTCATCCAGCGAACGCGCCACACCGCTGCCCGCCTGCACGGCTAGGCCTGCGGGCTTGTTGAACGCGATTAGCGAATTGTCCTCGTGCAGCACCATGGCGCGTACCAAGGCCGTATCTTCGGCGCTGATGGCGGGGATTTCCCGGTTACGTGTCATTGCTTTGCCTTCGCGCGCAATTCGGCAAACCGGGCAAGCCGCTCCGCAATCGGCGCCTCGCGGCCTTCGCCCTTTGGGTCGTAGAAAACAGGGCGCTGCATGCTTTCGGGGAAATAGCCTTGGCCCGAGAAGCCTTCCTCCGTGTCGTGATCATATTTGTAGCCGGAGCCGTAGCCCTGATCCTTCATCATCGCGGTCGGCGCATTCAGGATATGTTTCGGCGGCATCAGGCTGCCGGTCTCGGCGGCCGCCCTGCGGGCCGCCTTGTAGGCTACGTAGGCCGCATTCGATTTCGGCGCCGTGGCCAGATGGATCACGCAATGCGCCAACGCGAGTTCGCCTTCAGGTGAGCCGAGCCGTTCATAGGTGCGCGCCGCTTCGCCGGCGACCATCAGCGCGGTCGGGTCGGCCAGGCCGATATCCTCGCTCGCCATCCGGATCAGGCGCCGGGCGAGGAAGAGCGGGTCTTCGCCGCCTTCCAGCATCCGGGCGAACCAGTAGAGCGCCGCATCGGGATCTGATCCGCGTACGGATTTGTGCAGGGCGGAGATGAGGTTGTAGTGTTCCTCGCGGTCCTTGTCATAGGCGGCTGCGCGTTTCGAGAGCGACTTCGCCAGATCGTCAGGTGTGAGCTGCCCCGGCTCAGCCATCATCGCTGAGGCCTGTTCGGCAAGGTTCAGCAGGTAGCGTCCGTCCCCATCCGCCATCGACACGATCATCGCGCGCGCTTCTTTAGTCACCGGAAGGCGACGCTGTTCCATATTCTCGGCGCGTTGCAAGAGCAATTCCAGCGCCGCTTCGTCGAGGCGTTTCAGCACCAGAACCTGGCAGCGCGAGAGAAGCGCGCCGTTCAGTTCGAAGCTCGGATTCTCGGT
>JBGTKE010000005.1:0-7857 GCA_041744775.1 Hyphomonas sp.
CGCAGGAAGACAGGCTCGTTGCCGGCGGCGGCCGCGCCGAACCGGTCGATCGCGGCGCGTACTTCGACGCCGCCGTCGACTTCGCGTTCGGAAAGAATCACGGCATCAGAGCCCATCTCCGCGAAGATCTTCGCTTTTGCAGCTTCCATAGATTCTGCAGCGAACATCTTCATGCGCATGGGGCAGCTTCCTCGCAACGCTGGGGCGGGCACCGGCAGTGATTCTGCCTGAATCCGCGAAACTCAGAGTGCAGAAGAGCCGGGAAATGGTTAATTTTTTCACAAGCGAAGTTAGCATTTACCCTAAATTCACGGACAGATTCGGCCCCGGCGCGGCCGGAAATACAGCGCTTCCGCCGCGCAAACCGTGGAAATCAGTGGCGCGGCAAGGACTTAACTTCTCTCCAATCGGTTTCGCCCTACCCTTGGGGTTCACCATGAAGGGACCTGGCCATGCATTTCAGCGAAATCCTTGCGCTCATCGGGCTCGGCCTCGGCGCGCTGATGGGACTGGGCGCGCTGTTTTCGCCTAACTGGGCAGCCGGCGTGGTGCGGCTGCAGGCCGATCCGGCGAAACCGGGCGGGTATTCCGAATTCCGGGCGACTTATGGCGGCCTGCTGCTTTTGCTGCACCTGACGGCCTTCATCCTGGTCCTGAAGGCCCCGCCGGTGATGGGGCTGGCGGCGGCGCTTCCGATTGCGGCGGGCTGGTTCGGTGCGGCGATGGGGCGGGCGTTCTCGATGGTGCTGGACCGCAGCAAGGGCGGCGAGGCGAAGATCTTGCCCGTCTGGATGGCGACGGAAATCGCCCTCGGGCTTGCCATTGCGGCGCCGATCCTCCAGTTCACGGACTGAACCCAGAAGAAAGACAGGACCATGCCGGAGCGTCGCGAGACGGGCCGCCCCAACCGGAAACCTTCCGGCGCGCGCCCGAGTGCATCCAGAAAGCCTGCCCCCGCCAATACGCCCAGGACCGATGAAGAATGGAGCGAGGGCGGCGAACGGATCGCCAAATACCTCGCCCGGGCGGGGATTGCGTCACGGCGTGAGGTCGAACGGCTGATCGAGGCCGGCGATGTCAGCGTCAACGGCAAGGTGCTGACCTCGGCGGCCTTCAAGGTGACGGGCCGGGAGACCATCAAGGTGGGCCGCCGGACCGTGCAGGCGCCGGATGGCACGCGGCTGTGGCGGTATCACAAGCCCTCCGGCCTGATTACCACGACGGATGACCCCGCGGGGCGGCGGACAATCTTTGACGAGCTGCCGAAAACCCTACCCCGCGTCGTGACAGTCGGCCGGCTCGACCTGACGACCGAGGGCCTGCTGCTGCTGACCAATGATGGCGAACTGGCGCGGTTCCTCGAGCTGCCGAAATCCGGCCTCGAGCGCACTTACCGGGCGCGCGCGAAGGGCACCGTGACGCCGCAGAAGATCGAAGAGCTCGCCAGCGGCCTGACGGTCGAGGGTGTCCGGTATGCGCCGATCAAGGCCGTGTTCGACCGCGAGATGGGCGCCAATTCCTGGCTGACCGTGACGTTGTCGGAAGGCAAGAAACGCGAAGTTCGCCGCGCGCTGGAAGCGGTGGGCCTGATGGTGAACCGGCTGATCCGGGTCAGCTATGGCCCATTCCTGCTGGCGGAGCTGAAGCCCGGACAGGTGGAGGAAATCCCGGCTAACCTGCTGGCCGAAGCGCTGGCGAGCCTCGGCGCGCCGATGGACCGGGCGCCGGCGGCAAAGGCGCCTGCCGCCAAGTCACACCTTGGCAGAGGGCCGCGTCCGGATACATTGAAGCCGAGACGGAAAAATCCGCGACCCAAATAGTTCCCGGAGGAGAACCAATGGCCGACACAGTCGCCCTCGCCGCACCGCCTGAGACCAAGTTCGATCCAGCGCGGACCATGAGCGCCGCTGCCGCCGAAACGTGCAACCTGATTGTTACACCGGCCGTTTATGCCGACACCCAGCTCCTGGATTTCACCTTCGCGCGGCTGCGGGCCGAAGACCCGCTTGCCTGGTGCGAGCCGGAAGGCTTCCGGCCCTTCTGGGCGGTGACCAAGCATGCCGACATCACGGAGGTGTCGCGCCAGAACGCGCTGTTCACCAATGGTGAGCGCGAGATGCTGTCCTATCACGAGGCCGAAAAGGGCGTGTATGCGAAGTTCGGCCAGCCGCACCTGTTGAAGACGCTCGTGCAGCTCGACGACCCGCTGCACTACAAGCTGCGCCACCTGACCCAGGAATGGTTTATGCCGCAGAACGTGAAGAAGCGCGAAGACGCCATTCGCACGATCGCCAGGCAGTATGTCGACCGGATGGAGGATTTTGGCGGGGAATGCGATTTCCAGCGCGATGTGGCGCTTTACTATCCGCTGCGCGTGATCATGCAGATCCTCGGTGTTCCGGAATCGGACGAACCGATGATGCTGAAACTGACGCAGGAGATTTTCGGCGCGCAGGACGAAGACCTGATGCGCGACAAGTCGCTGGCCGAGGAGCGCGATGTGGAAAAGGGCCTCGCCTCGATCCAGGCGACGCTGGCCGAGTTCTTCATGTACTTCACCGCGATCACCGCCGACCGGCGCGCCCACCCGAAGGATGATGTCTCGACGGTCATCGCCAACGGCATGGTGGACGGTGAGCCGATCGGCCAGCTGGAGGCGATGAGCTATTACATCATCACGGCGGCGGCCGGCCATGACACGACGAGCGCCTCGACCGGCGGCGGCGTGCTGGCGATGTTGCAGGACCCGCCGCAACTCAAGAAGATGATAGCGGATCCGAAAGGGATGTCGAAGACGGCGGTGGACGAGGCGATCCGCTGGACGACGCCGGTGAAACATTTCATGCGCACGGCGCAGGAGGACTATACGCTGCGCGGAAAGAGGGTTCTGAAGGGCGAGAGCCTGCTGCTCTGCTATCCCTCGGGCAACCGCGATGAGGACGTGTTCGACGAGCCCTTCAGGTTCAAGGTGGACCGCAACCCCAACAAGCTGATCTCGTTCGGCCATGGCGGGCACATGTGCCTTGGCATGCACCTCGCACGCCTCGAGATGCAGGCGATCTATGAAGAGCTGTTCTCCCGCGTTAAGTCGATGGAACTCGCCGGTGAGCCAAGCTTCATCAAGGCGAACTTCGTCGGCGGACCGAAATCCATCCCGGTACGGTATAAATTCTGAGTCTGGAGATTCCCATGTCCGCTGAAGGCAAGTCTGTCATTGTCACAGGGGCCTCGAGCGGCATAGGCGCCGCAACAGCCAAGGTACTCGCCGCCGCCGGCGCACAGGTCATGATGGCGGCGCGGCGAGAGGACCGGCTGCGAGAACTCGCCAAGGACATCGGCGGCGACGTCAAATGGCGCGTCACCGATGTCACCGATCATGCCGACATGCTGAAGCTGGGCGAGGATACCATCAAGGCGTTCGGCAAGGTGGACGTGATCGTCAACAATGCCGGTATCATGCCGCTCTCGCCGCTGGCCAACCGGCGGGTGGCGGAATGGGACGAGATGATCGACGTCAACATCAAGGGTGTGCTCTACGGCATCGACGCCGTGCTGACGCATATGCTGGCGCGCAAGGAAGGCCACGTGATCAACGTATCTTCCGTGGCCGGACTGATGACCAATCCGACCTCGGCGGTCTATAGCGGCACGAAGCATGCGGTGAAGGCAATCTCGGAAGGCCTGCGCAAGGAAACGGCGGGCGTCATCCGCGTGACCTGCGTCTATCCCGGCAAGGTGAACACCGAGTTGGGCCGGTCGATCAAGGACCCGGTGGTCCTGGCGGGCATCGGCAGCCGGTTCAATTACAAGGGGCTCGACGCCGAGGACATCGCCAATGCTGTCCTCTTCGCCGTCGCCAGCCCGCGTAACATGGGCATCAACGACATCGTGATCCGCCCGATCGAACAGGAAATGTGAGGCCTGTGCCATGACACTGCAGAACGTGACCGAGACCTACCAGGCCGAAGCGCCGCCGCGCGAGCCGAAATTCAAGCCGGTCTCCGCACTGAAGCCGCCGGTGGACCTGACGGACGCCGAAGTTTTCTCGCGCCATGGCGGCTACACGTTCGCGGCTTTCGCCGAGATGCGCGAGAAGGCGCCGGTGATGTGGCATCCGGAAGTGATGGGCGCCGGCTTCTGGGCGGTGACGAGCTTCGAACTGGTCAAGAAGGTGGAGCTGACGCCGGAAGTGTTCTCGTCCCAGAAAGGCGGTATACTGATGAATTACGGCATGGAGGGCGTGCCGCGCCATCCGTTGCTGCATTCCTCCTCGCTGAACTCCCTGATCAACCTTGACCGGCCTTACCATACGCCGCTGCGTATGGAACACATGGCCTATTTCAGGGCGGACTTCGTGGCCGAGCTGCGCAAGCGGGTGGACGTGGAAGTCAGCCGCCTGCTCGACCGGATGCAGGCGCAGGGGCCGGTGGTCGACATGGTGGAATTGTTCTCCGCCGAACTGCCGTTGTTCACGCTGTGCGAGATTCTAGGTGTTCCGCCTGCGGATCGTCCGAAGCTGGTGCACTGGATGCACTTCCTCGAGATCACGCAATACCAGGCCCAGCAGGAAGGCCTCGGCAATGTGACGCCGGAACAGATCATGACGTTCATGAACGAAATCCAGGCGATGTTCGAGTATGGCCGCCACCTGCTGGAGGAGCGCCGCAAGAACCCGCAGCCGGATCTTCTCTCGGCGATTGCGAACGTGAAGGTGGACGGAAAGCCGCTGTCGCCGGAATTCCTCGACGGCTCCTGGCTGCTGATCGTGTTTGCCGGCAATGACACGACGCGCAATTCGCTGTCGGGCACGATGCGGCTGATTACCGAGTTTGAGGAGCTGCGCGGCCAGCTGGCGGCGGATGCGGGCCTGTTCCCCAACTTTGTGAATGAAGCGATCCGCATGGTGACGCCGGTGACCTACATGCGCCGCACGGCGACGCAGGACACACAGCTCGGCGACCAGATGGTCGGCGAAGGCGAGAAGATCGTGATGTACTATCCGGCGGCGAACCGCGATCCGGCGAAGTTCGACAAGCCGGACCAGTTCCAGATCGGCCGCGCCAATGCGAAGGAGCATCTCTCCTTTGGTCAGGGCCCGCACGTCTGCCTGGGTCAACGCGTCGCCAACATGCAGCTGGAAGCGGCGTACCGGCAGATTCTCGAACGCTTCCCGAAAGTGCGCTGGACCGGAGAGCAGGTGCTGGCACCGAACAATTTCGTGCATGCGATCTCGTCGCTGACCGTGGACCTCGGCACATGAGCGAGCTCGTCACCCGGAGCGACAAGGACGGCTTGGCGATCCTGACGCTGAACCGGCCGGACAAGCTGAACGCTCTGACCGTCGGCATGTTCCGCGAACTGCGGGGTCATGTCAGTGATCTCTACAAGGACGAATCGATTGGCTGCGTGGTTCTGCGCGGGGCGGGCAAGTGTTTCTCGGCGGGGCATGATCTTGCGGACATTGCCGAGGGCGAGAAGGTGCCGTCTCGCGGCTGGCATTCGGAAACGCTGCGGCTGATGGAGCGGCTGCCGAAACCGGTGATCGCTGCCGTACACGGACATTGCTATACCGGCGCGCTGGAAGTGGCGCTGGCGGCGGATTTCATCCTGGCGGCCGAGAGTGCGCGCTTCGGCGACACGCATGCGAAATGGGCACTGACGCCGGTCTGGGGCATGAGCCAGCGCCTGCCGCGACGGGTGGGCGTCGCCACCGCCAAGCGGCTGATGTTCACGGCGGAGATGATCGGCGGGGCTGAGGCCTTCCGCATCGGCCTCGCCGAGAGGGTTGTTCCAGATGCGGAATTTGAGACGGCGGTCGAGGCGCTGGCGCGGCAGATCCTCGCGAACTCGCCGTTCAGCCACGCCGCCAACAAGCGGCTGCTGGACGCGACCGATGCGCGCGACATGGACAGCGGGCTGCAATGGGAAGTACTGAACGGCGAGGGCGCGGGCCCTGACATGCAGGCCCGAATCGGCGCCTTCATGGGCAAGACGAAAACATAGGCAGGCCAAGGGGACGGCTTACATGGCAGACTTACTGATCAAGCGCGCAAATCTACGCGAAAGCACATGGACCGACACGAAGCCGGGACCGCTCGCGCCCGGCGCGGCGCGGCTCAAGGTCGAGGCGTTTGCGCTGACGGCGAACAATGTGACCTACGCGACGTTCGGCGAGGCGATGGGCTACTGGAACTTCTTCCCCGCCGCTGATCCCGCCTGGGGCCGCGTGCCGGTGTGGGGCTTTGCGACGGTGACGGAGTCGAATGCGGACAGGGTGAGCGTCGGCGCGCGCGTGTATGGATACCTGCCGATTTCCGAGATGTTCGATGTGACGCCGGTGAAGGCCGGCAAGGAAAGTTTCGTCGACGGCGCCGCCAACCGGCAGGGTCTCGCGCCGATCTACAATACCTACATCTTTACCGCCGGCGATCCCGGCTATGACGCGAAGCTGGAAGCGCAGCAAATGCTGTTCCGGCCGCTGTTCACGACCGGCTTCATGATCGACGATTGCCTGATGGAAGCGGGCGATAACGTGCCGGAAACGGTGGTGATCTCAAGCGCGTCCTCGAAGACGGCGCTGGCGCTGGCGCACTGCCTGAAGCAGCGCGGCGGGGTCGAAGCCGTGGGCCTCACCTCGCCGGGCAACAAGGCTTATGTCGAAAGCCTCGGCCTGTATGCGCGGGTGGATACCTATGACGCGGCCGACCGGCTGCACGCGCGCGGGCTGACGGCCTATGTCGATTTCCTCGGCCGGCCGACGCTGACGGCGGATGTGCATAATGCGCTGAAGGACCGGCTGGTGCGCAGCCTGGTGATCGGGGTGACCGACTGGGAAGGCAACCGCGCGCCGATTGCCCTGCCCGATCCGCAGCCCGAATTCTTCTTCGTGCCGACCTATGCGGCGGGCCGCGCCAAGGAACAGGGGCCGGACGTGCTGAACGCGCGGCTCGGCAAGGCGATGCGGAGTTTCTATGCGGCGTCCGCCGATTACCTGACGCCGCAGGCGGCGAAGGGCAAGGACGCGATCGCGGCCGCCTGGGTGGATACGCTGGACGCGAAAGTGCCGCCCTCGAAAGGGCTCGTGCTCAGCTTCTGACGCTCAGCGGGCGATGACCTTGAACTCGGTACGGCGGTTCTTGTCGTAGGCTTCCGGCGTCGGCGCGGGATCCAGCGGCGCTGTTTCGCCGTACCCGACGGAGAGCAGACCGTCTTCCGGCACACCCTTGCCGACGAGGTAGGCGCGCACGGCATCGGCGCGGTTCTGCGAGAGCCTGAGATTGAAATCGTCGGCGCCGCGCGAGTCGGTATGGACGCCGATCTCGACCAGGAACTGGGTACAGTGCATGGCGACGCCGGTGACGGCATCGAGCAGGCGTCCGCTGACCGGCGAGATGCGGGCATTGCCGGATTCGAACAGGACATTGCGCCCGGCCATCGTGTCGTTGAAGGCGCGCTGACAGTTTGGCTGGCTGACGCCGGTATCTGCGAGCACCGACAGGCTTTCGCCCACGCCGCGTTCGCCGCCTTCGACCGAGATCGCATCGACGACGAGCAGGCCCGCTTGGCTGGCCTCGGCGTGGGCCTTGATGGAAGCCTCGCCGGACGACAGGGCTGCAGCCTTGGCATCAGCGCTCGGCGCCGTGCCGGTCAGGGCCGCGACCGGGCCGCGAACCTTGATACCCATCCAGGGAAAGCCGGAACCTGCGAATGAGGTCTGGAGTTGACCTTCCCAGCCTGAAGCACTGCTCAGCGCCGCGTTGGCCGCAGAGACGGCCAGGAACTGTCCGTCGCTGAACTCGTACAAGCCTTCGGCGAGCGTCACGCAGTCCGGTGAATTGCTGGCGGCGGCGCCGGGCG
>JBGTKE010000006.1:0-3261 GCA_041744775.1 Hyphomonas sp.
TTGCGCCGGCGAGGGTCCAGCCCACCGCCCCTGCCCCGGCGAGATCCGCGAGGACCGACAGAAGCCAGGCAGCCGTCAGGAACATCGGGAAGGCGAACAGCTGTTTCAAAGTCTCCATCCATTGGCCCGGCTTCGGCAACAACCGGTGCAGGCCCGGCACGAAGCTGAGGATCAGGAACGGCAATGCCATGCCGAACCCCATCGCGAGGAAGACGGCAATCACGGCTGGCGCTGGCTGGCTCATCACTGCGCCCAGCGCAGCGCCGAGGAAGGGACCGACGCAGGGCGCACCGACGACCGCCGCCAGCACGCCCGTGAAGAAGGCGCCCATCGCCCCGCCCCGGCCCGCAAGCGCCGAGCCGGTGTTGGTGATCGAGGTGCCCAGCGTGAAGAAACCCATCAGCCAGAGTCCCACCGCGAACATGATCAGTGCTAGGACGGCCACGGTCGGCGCATGCTGCAGCTGGAACCCGAGTGTCGCAAAGCCCGTCGCCTGGCGCACGGCGAGGACCACGAGCGCCAGCACGAAAAAGGAAACGAGCACACCGCCGGTATACCAGAGGCCATGACTGCGCAGTTCGCCCGAATGCCCGCTCGCCGCCGCCGAGACCATGCCGATGGCTTTCATCGATAGCACCGGCAACACGCACGGCATCAGGTTGAGGATCAGGCCGCCGATCAGCGCGAGGCCGCCGAGCGCCAGCAGGCTCTGCCAGCCCAGCCCGCCTTCGACGCCCGTCGCCGCCGCCACGAAGGCTGTGTCAGCGGTTCCGGCAAACGCTTCGCCGCGCGTCGCACGGATGACATAGCCCACCGGCTCTGCGCCCGGCGCATCAACCCGGATGATGCCTTCCAGCGCCTCGCCCACCTGTCCGGCCCGGTCCGGCGTCAGCGACAGGCTGGCGCCATTCGGACCCACACGCTGCGGCTGGTCTGCCGGATGGCTGATCTCGTGCTCGAACGGGAAGAACCGGATCGCGGCGTCTTCCGGAAAACCTCCGTCCACCAACAGGCTCAGCGTCCAAGGCTGAGCCGCATCGCTGATACGGGCTTCCCCTTCGAAGGGCCCGGGCACTTTGGCGATCCAGGACCCGATCATCTCACCGGCCGCGACGTCCTCTACCGGCGCCCCCACGGGCAGCACGAGGGAAACATCCGCCGTCTCGGGAATGCACACCGATTCGCAGATCAGGTAGTCGGCGACCGCGTCGATCCTCACCTCGCCCGCTGCGTCCACGGGCACCGTCAGCGGCAGGGCGAACACCACCTCGTCATCATAGCCATAATCCATGATCTCGCCGTCGACGACCGGCAGCAGCTTGGGCAGCGGCCACATCATCTCGCCCAGCGCATCCCCCGAAATGCTCGCCGTGTCCTTGAGAATCAGCTGCGGCGGCAGGCCCGCATCCCCGGCATTGCGCCAGTAGATGTGCCAGCCGGGATCCATGGTCATCTTGAGCGCCACGAATACCGTTTCGCCGGGCATGACGCCGGTCCGCTCGGAGATCAGTTCGGCTTCGGCGCGCCGCGTGTCCGCGAGTTGCGCGCTCGCCAGCGGCGCGATCAGCGCGAAGCTCGCCAAGGCAGCCAAAAGGGCGCGGTAGGCGCGGATCATCAGTCGGTTTCCCTGCCAAACAAGCCTTCGTCCTGCATATGCGACAGACACGCCAGCGGGGAAACCCCTACTCGCCTCATCGTGATGTCGCATCCGGGCGTCAAAACGGCAATCGGCCCTCCACTTGGAAGGGCCGCGCCGGTTCGATCAAAGGGGCATTAACCCTGAAGATGCCCGTCAGGCGGCGGCTTGCCCTGGCGGAGGGGTGCGGACGGCGCGCTGGATCACTTTCGACCAGTTGAGCAACGATACGAGGTGCGCGTAGCACGCGCCGAGCGCGCCGTTGTTGCGCAGTTCGAGGTACTTCTCGGGAGACAGGGCGTTCAGGCGCTCTTCGGAGATCGCCCAGTAGTCGGCGACTTTCTGCTGCGGGCCAACTTCGCGGCCCTGCGGATCACGCGGCTGGAAGGCCACGGTCTTCTGCTCGAACAGGTCCATCGCGCTGATCATCTTGACGAAGTCGAGGGTCGCGCGGCGCTGGCGTTCGAATTCCTTGCAGAACTCGATGGCGTCCTGCGTGAACTTGCTCGGCTGTCCGTTCTCGAAGAAAGCCACGTCCGGCTGGTTCGAAACCATCGGTGCGGCGCGGTCAACGCAAAGCAGAAGCCGGTCAGAGCCTTCGTCGGCGGCAAACACGAACGGATAACGGCGCACGAAGGCCGGAATGTAATAGTCTTCAAACACAAAACCATTGTCATCGACGAACAGGTTCTGGCCCTGACGAACGCCCATCACCGCAACCGGCGTGCGCTCATCACCCACGAAGATGATCGGAAAGGACGCGGCCGCCACACCGAACTCGGTAACCGTCACCGGAACCGCGTGGGCTTCGCGCAGGAAGGCGAAAGGCTGGGCCACCTGCTTGACGCCAAGTCCGCCATGGTTCTCGGCCGACAAGGGTTGCGGTTGCTTGTAAAACAGGACTTGTCCGGTGATGGGCGGTTGTCCGCCAGGTGCAGTTGGCGTGGTCACGGGGGCAGCTCTCCTCAAGATTTCGCGGGAGCGATACCGGAATTATACTCTGGCCACAACTCCCGAACCGGGTTCAATTGCATTGCCCTTCCTGTGAAAAATCCGTCATGCGCCAACAGCTTCGCCCAGCCCGCCCTTTCCGGACCGCCAGCCTGGGCGCGCTCGCTGCCCTGGGTCTGGTTGCAGCTTGCTCCGGCAAGGCGGACCCGGAAGGCACCCCCCGCCGAATTGCGCGCGAGGTCGAGCAGAGCCTGAAGACCGTCGCGCAGAATGAACTCGTCCGCGATCCGGAACTGGCCACCCAGCTTGGCATTTCTCCGGAGGCCGCCGGCTATTCGTTTGGCCGGCTGCTGACAGACCGCTCGCAGGCCGCCTTCGAGCGGGCGCGCCTGGAGCGTCTCGAAACCCTCGACGTTCTTGTCCGCACTGCCCGGCCTGCCCCCGGCAGCGCGCTCGCCCGCAATCTCGACACCGTCATCGCCGCTCATGAAGCCGCCGAAGCCATTCTCGTGTCCGGGCATGGCGCCGGCGACCTGTCCGCCTTCTACCCTTACGTCGCAGACCATACTCGCGGGGCCTATCTCGACGTGCCCGAGCTGCTGGTGCGGCGCCAGCCGGTTGAAACCCCGGCCGACATCGAGGCCTTTCTCGCGCGCGTGTCGCAGCTCGCCGGC
>JBGTKE010000007.1:0-1593 GCA_041744775.1 Hyphomonas sp.
GCAATGGCGGCGCTGGCGCGCGGCATCGGCGCCGAACGGGCCTAGACGGCCGCCCGCAGCATCCAGGCGGTCTTCTCGGCAATCTGCGCGCGCTGGGTGCACAGGTCGACCGTGACAGGATCATTGTTTTTCTCGGCGATCTTGATCCCGGCCTTGGCGGCCTTGCTGACTGCCTCATGGCCCGCCGCCAGCTGCTTCACCATGTCGGCCGCGTCCGGCACGCCATTGTCCGGCTTGATGGTCGCATGCTGCAGCATCTCGCCCGACGAGCCCGGCGCGAAATGCCCGAGCGCCCGGATACGCTCGGCAATCAGGTCCAGCGCCAGCCAGAGCTCGTTATACTGCGTCATGAACATGCCGTGCAGCTCGTTGAAGCGCGGCCCGGTCACGTTCCAGTGGTAGCCATGCGTCTTGGTATAGAGCGCGTAGGTCTCTCCCAGCAGGCCCCTGAGCGCCTCCGCCGAGGATTTGCGGGCGGCGTCCGTCAGTCCGATATCGATCGCCATGTCAGTCTCCTTGCAGATACAGCATCGTCAGCCCTCCATATGGGCTCCGCCCGATGGCAGACAAATGCGTATTACCCGAAGGCGCGATAGACTGCGCCTATGACAAGGCCGCGCAGAACCGCTGGATCCGCACCAGCGCTTCCTTCAGCGCCGCATCCGAGGTCGCATAGGATATCCGGAACGTGTCCGGAAGGCCGAAGGCTTCCCCGAACACGATCGCCACCTTCTCGGCTTCCAGCAGTTCGCTGGCAAAGGTCTTGTCGGTATCGATGACCTTGCCCGAGGGCGCCGTCTTGCCGATCACGCCGGCGCAGGACGGATAGACATAGAACGCGCCCTCCGGCTTCGGGCAGATCAGCCCGGCGGCCTTGTTGAGGCCGTCCACCATGAAGTTCCGGCGCGCCTGATAGGCGGCGCGGAAGCCGGGAAGGAAGTCCTGCGTGCCGTTCAGCGCCTCGACGCTCGCCCACTGGCTGACCGAGCAGGGGTTCGAGGTCGACTGGTCCATCACCTTGCGCATCGCATTGATCAGCTTCTCCGGCCCCGCCGCATAGCCGATCCGCCAGCCGGTCATCGCATAGGCCTTCGAGACGCCGTTCATCGTCAGGGTACGGTCATACAGCGCCGGCTCAACCTGCGCGATGGTGGAATATTCAAACCCGTCATAGACGAGGTGTTCGTACATGTCGTCCGTCAGCACCCAGACATGGGGATGGCGCAGCAGCACCTCCGCCAGCGCCTTCAGCTCGGCCCGCGCATAGGCCGCGCCCGTCGGGTTCGACGGCGAGTTGAGGATCAGCCATTTCGTCTTCGGCGTGATCGCGCTTTCAAGCGCCTCCGGCGTCAGCTTGTAGTTCGCGTTGGCGCCGCACACGACGGCGACCGGCTTGGCGCCCGCCAGCAGCACGATTTCCGGATAGCTGACCCAGTAGGGCGCCGGGATGATCACTTCATCGCCCGCATTCAGCGTCGCGATCAGGGCATTGAACAGCACCGCCTTGCCGCCCGGCGACACGTTCACCTGCGACGGTTTGTAGGAAAGCCCGTTTTCGCGCGCGAACTTCGCGCAGACCGCTTCCTTCAGTTC
>JBGTKE010000008.1:0-4460 GCA_041744775.1 Hyphomonas sp.
GCCCCTCCGGCAGCGCGCGCACCGCCTCCTCGGAAAAGCTCATCGCCGCCGCAAGGCCCGCCCGGTCCGTCAGCCGGTCCGCAATCGACTGCGCAAACGCCGCCGGATCCGTCGTCCCGTCGACTTTCATTTCGCAGAGCAGGGGTAGCTCCGCCGGCCAGAGGTCCAGCAGGTCGTCGAAGGACGGGATCCGTTCCCCCGAACCGATGAGACCGATGGCCTTGAGGTCGTCTGCGCTGCGCGTTTCAAAGAAGCCCGTCTCGCCGGTCATCCGGTCAAGCAGCGAGTCGTGAAAGATCATCGCGGTGCCGTCCTGCGCCGGGCGCAGATCAAACTCGGCCCCCAGCCCCGCCTTCGCCGCCGCGCGAAATCCCGCCAGCGAATTCTCCGGCGGCCCCGCATTCAGCCAGAGCCCGCGATGGGCATAAGCGAAAGCGCCAAGATCAAACCGCTCCGCCATCCGTCAGGCGATCTCGAACACGCCGTCGACTTCCACCGCCACGCCGAGCGGCAGGGTCGGGCAGGCCACCGCCGCGCGCGCATGCTTGCCGGCCTCGCCGAACACCTCGACCATCAGGTCCGAGCAGCCATTCACGACCTGCGGAATGTCCACGAAGTTCGGCGCCGCATTCACGAATCCGCCCAGCTTCACCACCCGTTTGATGCGCGACAGGTCGCCCACCGCCGCCTTGCACTGCGCGATCAGGTTGATGCCGCAGATGCGCGCCGCATGCTGGCCGGCGGAGAGTTCCATGTTCTCGCCGAGGCGGCCCAGGATGCGGCCATCTGCCGTCGCGCTGACTTGGCCGGAGACATAAAGCAGGTTGCCGGTGATGACGTAGGGCACGTAGGTCGCGACGGGCTTCATCGGCGCGGGCAATTCGATGCCGAGGGCGTCGAGCTTCTCTTCGGGCGTAGACATGGTCGGGCTCCTGAAACGGATTTCACCCCTCCTAACCTGCACCGTCGCGCGAGTCAGCCCTCATCCTTCTTTGCCATCCGCGCGGCGCGGCCCGTGATCACCGCGCCGCGTCCGAACTTCGCCCGCGCTTTGTCGGAGGCGCGCTCGGCTGCCGCGCGTTTGGCCACCTTCGGGTCGATCAGGTCGACGCCGTCGGAATGGTAGGGCGACAGTCCCGAAAGCCCGACGCCGATTAGCCGGTATTTCACCCGCCCGCCCGCTTCCTTCGCCAGCAGCGGCCGCGCCGTGCGGAATACTTCCTGCGCCAGCTGCGTCGGCGCATGCAGCGAGATGCGGCGCGTCACCGGTTTGAAATCGGACGTCTTCAGCTTCAGCGTAACGACGACACCCACCACGCCTTCCGCCTTCGCCCGGTCGGCAGTCTTCACGCTGAGCCGCCAGAGATGGTCCTCCAGCAAGGCAAGGTCGGCAGTGTCCTCGAAGAAGGTGGTCTCGCTGGACACCGACTTGCGCTCATCATGCGGGCTGACCTTCCGGTTATCGCGGCCATGCGCGCAGCGCTTTAGCCACTCGCCGGTCTCGCCATAGCGCCGGATCAGGTCCTTGAGCTCTGCCTGCTGGATATCGCCAATCGTATGGAAACCATCCTTCGCCAGGGACTCGGCAAATTTAGGCCCCACACCGTGGAGAAATCCGGCGGGCTTGTTCGCGAGGAAAGCTTCGGCTTCCTCCGGCGCGAGCACGGCAAAGCCGCGCGGCTTGTCGAGTTCGCTGGCGGTCTTGGCGAGGAACTTGTTGGACGAGAGGCCAATCGAAACGGTCACCCCGATCTGCTTTTCGACATCCAGCGCAAGGCGCGCGAGGCTCGCCGCCGGCAGGGCACCGTGCAGCCGCTGGGTGCCGGAGAGGTCAAGATAGGCCTCGTCGATCGACACCGGCTGCACCAACGGCGTCAGCGCGTCCATCCGCGCACGGATAGCGCGGCCGGCTTCGTGATACTTCGAAAAATTGGGACTCACGACCACCGCCTCGGGGCACAGTTTCAGCGCCTTGAACATCGGCATCGCCGAGCGCACGCCGTAAAGCCGCGCCTGGTAACAGCAGGTCGTCACCACCCCGCGGGTCCCGCCGCCCACAATCAGCGGCTTGTCACGAAGCTCCGGATTGTCGCGTTTCTCGACGGACGCGTAGAAGGCGTCGCAATCGACATGCGCGATGGCCAGAACAGGCAGGCCGGTATGGCTAACCACCCGGAAGTTGCCGCAGGCCGGGCAGCGGTCAAAATCCTCAGTCTTTACAGTGAGGCAGTCGCGGCAAAGGCTGGTCATCGCTCCATTTTCCTGCCTTGAGCCTCGCTTGCCGCAAACCGGCCGCCGGAGCGGCATAAATGCGTGTTAACTTTTGACAGTCTAACTGAAAATCATTGCGCAGCATTCGTGCGAATCGTCGGCAAAATCGAGCGGTATGTCCAGAGATCGTCCCCGAACAGTGCTGGTTGTTGAGGACAATGACCTCAACATGCGACTGTTCTGCGACCTTCTGGGCGCCTACGGCTTCAAGACATTCCAGTGCCGCGACGGCGCCAAGGCGATCGAAATCGCCCGCAAGGAGCTGCCCGACCTGATCATCATGGACATCCAGCTGCCGGAAGTCTCCGGCCTCGACATCACCCGCTGGCTGAAGGACGACAAGAAGGTCGCCCATATTCCGGTGCTCGCGGTCACGGCCTTTGCGATGCGTACGGATGAACAGCGCGTACGCGAGGCGGGCTGCGAGGGCTACCTGTCCAAACCGATCCAGATCGCCTCCTTCATCCGCGCGGTCGAAGCCCTGATGCCGAAGGAGCCGGCATGAGTGCACGTATCCTGGTCGTCGACGATATCGAAGCCAACCGCCGCCTGCTCCAGGCCAAGCTTGAGGCGCAGTACCATTCTGTCATTCTCGCCAGCGGCGGCCCGCAGGCGATTGAAGTGGCGAAGGCGAATGATCCCGAGATCATCCTGCTTGACGTGATGATGCCGGGCATGGACGGCTTCGAAGTCTGCCGCCGCCTGAAAGCCGATCCGGCCACCAGCCATATACCCGTCGTCATGGTCACCGCGCTCAGCGACGCAGAAGACCGCGTGCGCGGACTTGATGCGGGTGCGGAGGATTTTCTCACCAAGCCGGTTGACGACTTCCTGCTCACGTCCCGCGTCAACACGCTGATGCGCTACAATGCAGTGACGTCCGAACTGCGCAAGCGCGAGGCGAGCGGCCTCAAGGCCGGCGCGGTGGAAGGGGCCAGGCCCGACGAAGTGGATCGCCCATCACGCGTGTTCCTCATCGACGACAATCCGCGCACCTCGGCGCGCACCGCAACCGTCCTGCGCGATCATGGCCACAAGGTCGCAACCTTGCTCGAATCCGGCAGCATGGGCGATCTCGCGCGGGAGCGCACGGACGTGCTTCTCGTGTCCCTGCTGGCCAAGACGTTCGACCCGCTGAAACTCTGCGCGCACTTCAAGACCAATGACGTGACGCGCGCCGTCTCGATCCTCCTGATCTGCGACCCGCTCGAACGCGCCAAGGCCGTCAAGGGACTCGAGATCGGCGCCAGTGACATGATCATGGCGCCGGTCGACACGCAGGAACTGCTCGCCCGGGTCCGCACCCAGACGCGCCGGACACGCTATGTCGAAATCCTGCGCGAGCGCGTTGACCGCGGCCTCGAGCTGTCGGTGATCGACCAACTGACCGGCCTCTACAACCGCCGCTACATGAACAACCATTTGCAGCAATATATGCACCGCGCCGTGATGGGCGGAAAGCCGCTCTCGGTGATGATGCTCGACATCGACCATTTCAAGCCGATCAATGACACGCATGGCCACCAGGCCGGTGACGAAGTGCTGCAGGAACTGGCCGACCGGCTGCGCCACAATATCCGCCCGATGGATGTTGCCTGCCGTCCGGGCGGCGAGGAATTCCTCGTCATCCTGCCGGAAACGCCGGGCGAACTTGCCTTCGCGGCGGCCGAGCGCGTGCGCAAGGCGATCGCCGCCGGCGTGTTCAATGTGCTCAGCGATACGAAGCAGATTTCGGTCACCGTCAGTGCCGGTGTCTCAAGCCTCCTCGGCCCGGATGACACGATGGCAGAATTGCTCGCCCGCGCCGACAGCGCGCTCTATCAGGCGAAAGCGGGCGGCCGGAACCGGGTTGAAAGTCTCGCGGCCTGATTGACAGGCCCGCGCCGCCGCGCGACAGCCGGACATGACCTTGCAGCCCGGCGGCCCTGTCCATGTCTAACCGTTTCGCGGCGTTCCGGCATTCTTCCTATACGCGCTATTTCCTCTCCCGTTTCATGACATCCTTCTCGGCGCAGATCGTCTCGGTCGCGGTCGCCTGGCAGATGTATGACGAGACCCGCAGCGCGGCGCTGCTCGGCTGGATCGGGCTTGTGCAGTTCCTGCCCGCGCTGCTGCTCGTCGTCGTCACCGGCAATGCGGCGGACCGGCTCGGCCGCCGCCTCGTCATGGGCTGCGGCGCGCTGGTGATG
>JBGTKE010000009.1:0-4261 GCA_041744775.1 Hyphomonas sp.
CACGAGTGTCGCCGATGCCCTAGAGGTTGGCCTGTCTAATGGATCACCCGACCGTTTATCCATGCAATGACCGCGTCAGGAATATCGGGCATTTGCATGATCTCACCATTCACCAGACTTTGTAAGCTTGAGCGATAGTCTACAAACCACTTGGGCACTGCCTGCCCGTTGATCGTCATCTGTTCTAGCATGTCTTCGCAGGCCTTGAGCGCAAGCTCTGGCTCATCTGGGTCATTCATTCAGGGGTGTCTCTGATTGATCGGTGCCTAACCGACACGGCGGCGTAACCGTTTCCAACGGCAAAGGTTGCCTTCAACGACGAGATCCCCGTTGCTTCTGACTAGGCGCGGCATGCAACGCGGGTGTCGGCTATGGGTCGAGGCTGAGGCGGAAGTACAGCCACACGGCATGGCGGATCACATCCGCCGGAAATCGGTGGCGCATAAACGAAATCGCCTTCACGATACATCATCCCCGTCAGCGGCTTAGGCCGCCCTAAGTGGAGACAAGTTTGCGTTAGACTGACAGCACCGCCAGTTCTACCCAAATAGGCCCGCAGTCTGCGCCGACACCCAAAGGCCTATGGTCAGGAACAGGCCGGCCGCGATCCATCGGACGATTTTCAGCGGAACGTGCTTCAGCAGTTCGTTACCGAGGAAGACAGCCGGCACGTTGGCCAGCATCATGCCCAGTGTCGTGCCCATGGTGACCGCGAAGACGTCATGAAACCGGGCGCCGAGCGCGATCGTGGCGACCTGGGTCTTGTCGCCCATCTCGACGAGGAAGAAGGCGATGGTGGTTGCGACGAAAGCGCCAAAACGGGCGGGTTTGGGCGCCGAATCCTCATCCAGCTTGTCCGGAATCAGCGTCCAGGCGGCCATGGCGATGAAGGACGCCGCGATCAGGTAGCGGAACCATGGGCCGTCCAGAATGGAGGCGACCTGCGCGCCGACGAGCGCGGCGAGAAAATGGTTGGCAATCGTCGCAACGAAGATGCCCGCGATGATCGGCAGCGGTTTTTTGAAACGCGTGGCGAGGACGATCGCCAGCAGTTGCGTCTTGTCGCCGATCTCGGCGAGCGCAACAACAGCAGTTGATGTGACGAGGGCTTCCATGCGGACGACTGGCTGCTCCCCAGTGACCGGCTCGCATTAGAGGCAACACGCCAGCACCGCAAGGCAGCGCGCACTGGATGGATCCGAATCGGGACGATATGGTGATCGAGACAATTTTGTTGGAGCTTAACCGCGCAAATACGATTACAAGTTGTGCGCAGAACAGGCGCTGAGTAATGAAGACCTTGGAATCAGTTTATATCAGTTGAGCCCTCATTCGATGCGGCCTTTAATGCGGTCGGACGAGCGGTATCCAGAACGGGGCCGAGCCAGAAGGGCGAACGACGCGTGCAAGGTCTCTTGAAGAGGGCCGTTGAAACTCCGCGTGCGGCAGTCTGGCTGGCTTACGACGCGGCGAACGTACCTTCGATCCTCGCGGTCGGTGACCAACACCCCCCCGAACCGGACGTCGCCCGTCTTCCCGCGATCTTTCCCGAATGGCTGGGCGACCGCGCACTTCTTGCCGAACATCCGGCACGCTTTTGCTATGTGGTTGGCGAAATGGCCCGCGGAATCGCGACACCGCAAATGGTGATCGAGGCGGTGCGCGCGGGATGCATTGGGTTCTATGGTAGCGCCGGTTTACCGCTCGCGGAAATCAGGGCGGGGGTGAAGCAGATCCAGACCGCGCTCGGACCCGATCAGGCGGCGTGGGGCGCAAATCTCATTCATTCGCCGCAAGAACCCGGGCAGGAGGCTGCGATCGTGGACCTTTTCCTCGCGGAAGGCATCCGGCGCGTGTCCGCGTCCGCTTTCATGCGCCTCACACCGGACGTGGTGCGGTTTACCGCGCTCGGGCTCGAGCGGTCCGCAGATGGCGGGGTCACGCGCCGCAATCATGTATTCGCGAAGGTCTCACGCGCGGAAGTCGCAGAGCCCTTCATGGCGCCGGCGCCTGAGAAGATGCTCCGCGAGCTCGTCGCCGCCGGCAAGATTTCCGAACTGCAGGCCGAACTGGCGTCAAAGGTTCCCGTCGCCGCTGAAATCACGGCGGAGTCCGATTCCGGCGGCCACACAGACAACCGCCCCGCCTCCGTTCTCTTCAGCTCCCTGAGCGCGGCGCGGGCCCGCGTCTGCGCCCGGCATGGCTACGACGAAAGCATGATCCGGATCGGGCTGGCGGGCGGCATCGCCACGCCCGCGGCCGTCGCCGCCGCATTCCAGATGGGCGCGGCCTATGTGCTTACAGGATCTGTCAATCAGAGCGCGGTGGAATCGGGCCTTTCTGAAGCCGGCCGAAAGCTGCTTGCAAAGGCTGGACCCACCGATGTGGCCATGGCGCCCGCAGCCGACATGTTCGAACAGGGCGTTGAAGTCCAGGTCCTGAAACGCGGCACGCTATTTGCGATGCGGGGTAGAAAGCTGCATGGTTTCTATCGGAGCGGTGCGAGCTACGATTCGCTCGGGGATTTAGACCGCAAATGGATCGATGACGTGCTCGGTGAACCCTTTGACACTGCCTGGACGGAAACGCAGTCCTACATCCGGCGCGTCAATCCTGCGGAAGCTGCCAAGGCCGAAACCGATGGCAACAAACGTCTCGCCCTGGTCGCGAGGCGATATCTGTTCCAGGGCTCGCAATGGGCCCGCGAAGGCAACCTGAAGCGCACGGCGGATTACCAGATCTGGTGCGGCCCGGCGATGGGCGCCTTCAACGAATGGGTCGCTGGAACGGCGCTCGAGCCGGTTGAAGCGCGCAGCGTGCGCCAGATCGCCTTGAACCTGCTCGAAGGCGCCGCACGCATCACCCGCGCCGGGCAACTTCGATCCACCGGAATTCCTGTTCCGCCTCAATATTTTGCCTACACACCGCGCCTATTCGAGTAGATCATGACCGACCGACGACCCTCCCGTTCCCAGCGCATTGCAGAGCCGATTGCGGTTGTCGGCATGGGCGCGATCTTCCCGGGGCGCGGCGACACGACCGGCTTCTGGCGCGACATCTTCGAAGCGCGCGACCTGATCAGCGACACGCCGGAAACGCATTGGTTGATCGACGACTATTACGACGCCAGTCCGTTGACCAGGGACAAGACCTATGGCCGGCGGGGCGGTTTCCTGTCGCCGATCGCGTTTGACCCGCTCGCTTTCGGCATTCCGCCGGCACAGCTCCAGACAACGGATTCCGCGCAGTTGCTCGCCCTCGTCGCGGCCAAGATGACGCTAGACGATGCCGAGCGCGATAGTGGCGGCAAGATCGACCGCACACGGACGAGCGTGATACTTGGTGTCGCTTCGGCAACGGAGCTCACCGCACATATGGCGGGACGCCTCCAACGCCCGACATGGGTCAACGGTCTCCGTCAGTATGGGCTGGCGGAAGCCGATGTTCAGGCCATCGCGACGCGGATAGAAGACCACTATGCCGAGTGGAAGGAAAGCACCTTCCCCGGACTGCTCGGCAATGTCGTCGCTGGCCGCATTGCCAACCGGCTCGACCTTGGCGGCAGCAACTATGTCACCGACGCAGCCTGCGCCTCGAGCCTCGCCGCGTTGCAGATCGCCATGCACGAACTGCGCGCGGGCGATTCCGACATGGTGCTGACCGGCGGCGTGGACGCGCTGAATGACATCCTGATGTTCATGTGCTTCTCGAAGACGCCGGCGCTGTCGCCAACCGGCGATTGCCGTCCGTTCTCGAACAATTCGGACGGCACGATGCTCGGCGAAGGTATCGGCATGCTCGCCTTGCGCCGGCTTGATGACGCCGAGCGCGACGGCAACCAGATCCACGCCGTGATCCGCGGTATAGGTGGCGGCTCCGATGGCAAAGGCACAGCGATCTACACGCCTCTGCCATCCGGCCAGGCCCGAGCCCTGCGCCGCGCTTATGAACAGGCGGGCTATGGCCCGGAAACAGTGGAACTCGTCGAGGCCCACGGCACCGGCACAAAGGCGGGCGACCGCGCCGAGATCGAAGGTCTTCACCTTGTCTTCAACGAAGCGGATCAAGGAGAAGGTCCCTGGTGCGCAGTCGGTTCCGTGAAATCCCAGATCGGACACACAAAAGCGGCGGCGGGCGCCGCCAGCATGCTCAAGGCAGTGGAGTCGCTTCGGCGCAAGGTGCTCCCGCCTACGATCAAGATCGAAGAACCGGCCGACGCCATCCGAGACAGCGCCTGCTTCTACATCAACACCGAGGCCAG
>JBGTKE010000010.1:0-1634 GCA_041744775.1 Hyphomonas sp.
CCGAGGCCGACCGTGTTGGTGGTGGCGAACAGGCGGAAATAGGGGTTCGGCGAAATCACGCGGTTCTGGTCGAGCAGCGTCAGCTTGCCCGAGCTTTCGAGGACGCGCTGGATGACGAACATCACGTCCGGGCGGCCGGCATCGTATTCATCGAAACAGATGGCGACGGGACGTTGCAAGGCCCAAGGCAGGATGCCCTCGCGGAATTCGGTGACTTGTTTGCCGTCCTTCAGGACGATGGCGTCCTTGCCAACCATGTCGATGCGGCTGACATGGGAGTCGAGGTTGACGCGGATCATCGGCCAGTTGAGGCGGGCGGCGACCTGCTCGATATGGGTCGATTTGCCGGTGCCGTGATAGCCCTGCACCATGACCCGGCGATTGTGCTCGAAGCCGGCGAGGATCGCGAGTGTCGTCTGGGGGTCGAACCGGTAGGCGGGGTCGATCTCCGGCACATACTCGGTGCGAGTCTTGAAGCCGTGCACGACCATCGCCGTTTCGAGACCGAACGCCTTCTTCAGGTTCACCTTTTCGGTCGGTTTCAGGCCTTCGAGCGTGTCAGTGGACGTCATTGTAGTCATCGGGAAGCAGGGCTCGTCACGGGAGGGAGATGGCGGAAACAAGCGTTCTAGCACGGGATGGCCCCGCGCCTAGTGCGACGTAAGGGAAATGGCAGGCCCTAGCGGCGCCAGACGACCTCGCCGCCTATGACGGTCATGACCGGCTCGGCTTTCAGGATGTCTCCTTCGGGCACCGTCATCAAGTCGCGGTCGAAGACCGTGAAGTCGGCGAGCTTGCCCGGCTCGATGGTGCCGAGGTCGGCTTCGCGGAAGCTGGCGAAGGCGGGACCGGTGGTGAAGAGCGCGAGTGCCTGCTGGCGGGTGACGGCTTCCTCCGGGTGCCAGCCCTCCCCCGTGAAACCTTTGAGGTCCTTGCGGGCAACGGCGGCGTAGAATTCGATGGTGGGTGAGCCGACTTCGACGGGCGCATCCGAGCCGCCGGCAATCACCGTGCCGAGGTCGAGCAAGGTGGCCCAGGCATAGGCGCCGCGCAAGCGGTCCAGGCCGAGCCGCGCGGGGGCGAAGAAGAGATCGCCGATGGCATGGCTCGGCTGCATCGAGGCGATCAGGCCGCCGGAGGCGACGCGGGCGAGATCGTCCGGGTGGATGACCTGCGCATGTTCGATGCGCCAGCGCAGCGAGGCGTCATAGCCGCCCGCCTCCCAGGCTTCGAGGATGCGGCGGTTGGCGAGATCGCCGATGGCGTGGATGGCGAGCTGGACATTCGCCGCCTTGGCCTGCGCCATGAAGGCGGCGAGGCCGTCATCGTCGAGCAGCGAGAGACCGGACGTGTCCGGACGATCTGCATAAGGCGCGGTCAGCTGCGCGCCGCGGCTGCCGAGGGCGCCGTCCATGTAGAGTTTCACGGCGCGGTTGGTGATCGTATCGGTCTCGTGCTCGCGGCCTTCGGCGATACTGAAGGCAGCGGAGTCGAAGGCGTTGTAGAGGCGCAGCGGCAGGCGCCCTTCCCCGTCGAGCGCGGCCATCAGGGGCGCTTCGCGGGCGGTCACGCTCATGTTGTGGCCGCCGGTCCAGCCGCGCGAGGCGTAGAGCTTTGCGCCGGTTTCGAGGGCG
>JBGTKE010000011.1:0-5086 GCA_041744775.1 Hyphomonas sp.
AGGCCCCGGTTCCAGGCGGCGTTGACGAGGCAATTGACGACGCCGCCGCAATCGAACGGCGCGATGTCGCTGCCCTGGATCGACTTGTCATAGGTGATCACGATTGAGACCGGCGCATCGAACTGGCGGAAGCCGCGCAGGATCCAGTCCGTCCGCTTTTCCTTGTTGTCGCGCTCGATGCCCATCGCCTCGAACAATTGCACGGCAATCTCGATCTGGCGCTTGCGGTGCTCGCCCGCATATTCCGGCCCCAGGCGGAACTCCCGGCTGTGCGGTACGCCGGCGAGGTTTCTCTCGACATTGCCGGCGCGGATGCGGTCCAGCACGTCGCCGGTGACGACATAGAAGTTCCAGGGCTGGGTGTTCAGCGAGGTCGGCGCGCGCATCGCGATCTCGAGGATCTCGCGGATAAGCGCCTTCGGCACCGGTTTCTTCTGATAGCCCCGGATGCTGCGGCGGCCCCGCACAACGTCATCGAATTCCACATCACACTCCTGTCCCGTTCCGGAGGCCTTTCTAACGCCGCCGTTCGCCGGCGCATCCCCTCCCGCTGCGTCAGGCTTGCCAAGCCGCCGTGTTGCGGCAATTTCCGGCCGATCTGAAAGCACGGAGCAGGGCGCATGCGATATTTCGAGGACATGGTGGTCGGCACGCGCACGCGGGCTTCGCGCACGTACAAGGTGACGCGCGAAGAGGTCATCGAATTTGCTACGAAATACGATCCCCAACCCTTCCACCTCGACGACGAAGCCGCGAAGCAAACCTTCTTCGGCCGCCTGTCGGCCTCCGGCTGGCATACCGGCGCGATGGTGATGCGCCTGATGGTAGACACCTGGAAGGATACAGAGCCGGCGGCGGGCCTCGGCTCTCCGGGCATCGACGAACTCAAATGGATCAAGCCCGTCTATCCGGGCGATGAGTTGTCGGTCGAAATGGAACTGATCGACAAGCGCCGCTCGAAATCCCGCCCCGACATGGGCCTCACCAAGACACGGCAGACCGTCACCAACCAGCACGGCGACGTGGTGATGACGTTGATCTCTAACGGCCTCCTGCGCGTGCGCGATCCCGGCGCGCCGATTGGGTAAAAAAAGCCCGCCGGAGCGCGGGCTTTCTGACCTTACAGGGCGAACCCCGCGGGCAAGGCGAAGGCGCAGAAACCGCCGCGAGCAATCAACTAGCGAGGCGCCATGCGGATGGCGCCGTCGAGGCGGACATCTTCGCCGTTGAAATAGGCGTTGCGGCACATTTCAATGGCCAGCGACGCAAACTCTTCCGGATTGCCGAGACGGGCCGGGTGCGGAACCTGCGCGCCAAGGGCGGCTTTCACGGGCTCCGGCGCAGCGGCCAGCAGCGGCGTGTTGAAGATGCCTGGCAGGATTGTGTTGACACGGATGAAATCGCGGCTGAGGTCACGTGCGATCGGGAGCGTCATGCCGACCACGCCGCCCTTCGAGGCGGAGTAGGCCGCCTGGCCGATCTGGCCATCTTCGGCTGCGACCGAGGCGGTGTTGACGATCGCGCCCCGCTCGCCGTCGATCGGGTCGAGCGTCAGCATGCCAGCGGCCGATTTCGCGATGCAGCGGAAGGTGCCGACGAGGTTGATCTGGATAATCAGGTTGAACTTGTCGAGCGGGAAGTGCTCCGGTACGCCGGTTTCCTTGTTGCGGCTGGCGGTCTTGATGGCATTGCCGGTGCCGGCGCAGTTGATCAGGATCCGCTCCTGGCCGATGGCAGCGCGGGATTTCGCAAAGCCGGCATCGACCGAGGCTTCATCGGTGACGTTGACGTTGCAGAACACGCCGCCGAGTTCCTTGGCGAGGGCTTCGCCTTTTTCCGCGTTGAGGTCGAACAGCGCGACTTTCACGCCATATGACGCCAGTTTGCGGGCGGTTGCGGCCCCGAGGCCGGACGCGCCACCTGTAATGACGGCGGAAATATTCGAATTCAGTTCCATGGGCGCTGCCCTCCTTGATCGTTGACCGGGCCGATATGCAGGCCTTGCTTTTGGCGATGACTGCAGTGAACTATAATACCGCTAGGAGAGCGCAATGTCTGACGCAGCGGAAATCATCAATACGGTGAAAGGGGAAGGGGGCGTGTACCTTCCCAAATCAATCCAGCGCAACGAACGCATGGCGCGGGGCCTGATTCCCAAGCTTTTGCGCCTTGCGGGCCAGTTGCCCTTCGCGGACGACCTCGCCAGCGCTTATTTCTGCGCGCGCGATCCGCTCACGCCCACCAAGGCGAAAGCCGTGCTGTTTGCTGCAGCGGCCTATTTCGTCATGCCGGTCGACATGCTGCCAGATGTCGTTGTCGGGCTGGGCTTTACCGATGACGCTGCTGTGCTGGCCACAGCGCTGGGCGTGGTGGGCGCCCACGTGAAAGACCGCCACAGGGCCATGGCGCGCCGCCTGCTGAAGCTGCCGGAGCCCGTCGGAGAGGCTTCCTGAGCTCCCAGGCGCTATGGGCTGCTTTCGGCACGGCCGGCGTCGCCGCGCTGGCTTACGGCCTCCTGTTCAGCTTCCGGGACGAGGGGGCGGGCCGCGCCGTTCTGAAGGTATCCGGTGTTGCGATCCTTGCTCTCATCGCCTTCGCCTCCGGCGCAACCTGGCTGCTCTGGGCCGCGCTGGCCGCCTCGGCAGTGGGCGACGCCTTCCTCGCCGGCAAGCCGGACCGCTGGCTGCTGCCGGGTATGGCGGCGTTCTTCCTGGCACATGTGTTCTACGTGATCATGTTCTGGCAGCTGGGGGAGGGCGGCTGGAATTGGCCGGTCAAGATCGGACAGGCGGCGCTCGTGCTCGGCGGCGCGGCCTATATCCGCTGGCTGATGCCCTGGCTTGGCAAGATGCGGGTGCCGGTCCTCGCCTATGGCGCGGTGATCCTGATGATGGGCGCCGCCGCGATTGCCTTGCCGCAGACCTACTGGCCCGTGACCCTCGGCGCGCTGATGTTCATCGCGTCGGATGCCATCCTCGCCCGCCAGCTGTTTTGCCGCCTGGAGGACGCACCGCCGCAGAAGCTGGCGTCCTACGCCGTCTGGTTCCTCTATTACTTCGGGCAGGCGGCGATCTTGCTCGGCCTGATCCTTCCGGCGCTCTAGAACGGTTTGTCGCCATTCACGGTGGCGCGGCGCATATGGCGGCGATGGCCGGGATAATCATTCAGCGCATAATGCCAGGTGCAGCGATTGTCCCACATCGTCACGTCCCCCGCGCGCCAGCGGACGCGGCAGGTGAAGCGCTCCTCGCGCGACAGGTTGAACAGGTAATCGAGCAGCGGCTTGCTCTCGCGCGTTGACCAGCCGGCAAAGCGCAGGGTGAAGGCCCGGTTCACGTAGAGCCCCTTGCGGCCGGTCTCCGGGTGGGTTCGGATGACGGGGTGTTCGTATTCCGGCGCGTCCTCGGCTACGGAGGTTTCCATCGACTGGCGCTTCAGCGCCGACGTGCCGTGCGTGCTGTATTCCCGGCTCGCCGAGTGCACGGCCTTGAGGCCCGCCAGCGTTTCCTTCAGGCCGGGCGAGAGCGCGTCATAGGCCGCCTGCTGATCGGCAAACAGCGTGTCTCCGCCATAGGGCGGCATCTCGATCGCATGCAGGATGGAGCCCAGCGCCGGGGTCTCCTCGAAACTCATGTCGGTATGCCAGCCGCCGCCGAAATTCACCTTGTCCTCTTTCTCCTTGATGATCTCGAGGAGTTCGGGATGGTCTTTCATCCCTTTCACATAGGGGTGAATGTTGAGCGTGCCGAAGCGGCGGGCGAAGGCCTTGTGCTGGTCCGGCTGCAGGCTTTTCTGGCCCCGCATCACGATCACCTTGTGATCGAGGAAAGCCTGGTGGACCTGGTCGAACTCGGCGTTCGACAGGCCGGATTGCAGGTCCAGACCAAAGATTTCCGCACCCAGAGTGCCGGAGAGAGGAAGGATTTCGAGGCTCATGCTGCCAGACAAGCATTGCAGCGATCCCGGCGCAAGGCGGCGGTGCGTTGAGAGAAACTGATCCCTGTCCCGGCCCGGTTTGCTCACCCGGGCAAGCGGAACGAAGCCGCGATCCAGCCGTTGACTGCGCTCAGAACCCGTCTCCCGCTCCGGCTCCCCCGATGTCCTATATCACACTGATTGGCTACGCCGCCGCCACCTTCTCGATGGTGAGTTTCGCGCCGCAGGCCTGGAAGGTGATCCGGTCCGGCGATACGGAAAGCATCTCGTTTCTGACCTATCTCGTCACGGTCGCCGGCTTCGCCTTGTGGCTGGCTTTCGGACTTCTCAAGTCGGAATGGCCACTGGTCGTTTCCAATTCCGTCTGCTTTGTCCTGTCTGCCTTGATCCTGACGATGAAAGTCTTGCCGCAGAAGCAGAAGGACGCCGTTCGCGACAGGGTCGCCCCGCATTGACCTCTTCGCCGCCGGCGCGCGCCATCAAAATGTCACTGGCCGCCGCCCCGGAAATATGCGAATGCAGCCGCGGGCCAGGCGCCCCCAACGGCGCCCAGCCTATCTGTAAGGATAGGAGTAAAACAGATGACGATGACCACCGCAAAGCCGGTCGTGCGCCCGGCGTGCCCGCATTTTTCCTCGGGCCCCACCGCAAAATATCCCGATTTCGCCCTTCAGAACCTGGTGACCGCCGCCCTCGGCCGCTCGCACCGTTCGGGCGATGCCAAGAAGAAACTGAAAGCCGCGATTGATCGTACCAAGCTGATCCTCGGTCTGCCGGAAGGCTACCGCGTCGCGATCGTGCCGGCGTCCGACACCGGCGCTGTCGAGATGTGCATGTGGTCAATGCTGGGCCAGCGCCCGGTCGACGTGTTCGCCTGGGAGAGCTTCGGCTCCGACTGGGTCACCGATGCGACCAAGCAGCTGAAGCTTGAAGGCTGCAAGACCTACGTGGCCGATTACGGCGCGCTGCCGGACTTCGCGAAGGCCCGCGACGATGCCGACATCATCTTCACCTGGAACGGCACCACGTCCGGCGTGCGCGTGAAGGATGCCGAGTGGATCAAGCCAAACCCGGACCGTGTCGTGGTCTGCGACGCGACCTCGGCCGCCTTCAGCCAGGAGATCGACTGGGAAAAGCTCGATGTGATCAC
>JBGTKE010000012.1:0-1781 GCA_041744775.1 Hyphomonas sp.
GGCGCGCTCACGAGGAGGCGCCGGGGGAAGATGCCGATATTTCCCTCGACCGCAGACACATGCCGGTCGAGCACGAAATATTCGATCCCGGCTTCCGCCAGCAGGTGTTCGACATAGGAGAGTTTGACCGGATCGTTTGTCCGGAAGATCTCTTCCATCAGCCGGACGTGACCCGCAGGTTCATGTCGACCGAGCGGGCATCATAGGCCTCGGCCTTGTCCGGCTTGGGACCGGCGCCGGTGACGATCTCGAGGCTGTGGGTCGTCTTGCCCGAACTGCTGCTGCCGCCAAGCGGGAAGCCGATGCCAATCCCGACGCCCACGCCGGAATATCCTCCGGACCCCGCCGACCCGCCGACGCTGACCGAAGTGCCGCCTTTGCTTCCGGAATACCCGGAATCTTCAGATTCGCTGGTGATCTCGAACCAGTCCTTGCCCTCCAGCAGGGTGATCTCCGAGGCCCGCAGCAAGGCCATGTTACGGGCCCGGATCGGATCCTTGTCAGTGTAGGAAATCCGGTGCCGGCCGGTCTCGATCTGCTGCGAAAAGTACCCCTCGGCAGTCGGGGACTTGGCGGGACCATAGACAGGCGTCGTGACGCAAGCGGCCATCACGGCTAGGGCGGGGATCAGGAATACTTGTTTCATGCCCCACATTTAGCGCAGATTGGGAACGCTTGACAGCTATTGTCGTTGAATCACGGTTGATGAACGACTTGTCATGCGGGTGAATACATGCGGCCCGGTGCCACGTCGCCTTGGCGGCAGCGCCCCGTAGAATTACCTAACGCTCTAGCGCCAGCCCCCGGAGTTGCCCGTGACCCTTGCCCCCAAGCCAAAGAGCAAGGCTGCGCTGTCTTCGCTGGTCGACCGGATGCAGGACCTCGTGGCCGCTGATATGGCCGCCGTCGAGCACCTGCTGGCCACCCGGGCGGCCAGTCCCGTCTCGATCATCCCGGACTTGTCTGGCTATATCGTGTCGGCTGGCGGCAAGCGCCTGCGCCCGCTGATCACCCTGATCGCCGCCAATGCGGTCGGCACCGCCAACGCCGCCACCCACGCCCTCGCTGCAGCCGTCGAGTTCATCCACACGGCCACGCTGCTGCACGATGATGTCGTCGACGAAAGCGCCCTGCGCCGCGGCAAGCCGTCCGCCAAGACGATCTGGGGCAACAAGGCCTCGATACTGGTCGGCGATTTCCTCTTCGCCCGCGCCTTCAACCTGCTGGTCGAAACCAACAGCCTCGACATCCTCAACCGCCTCGCCACCGCCTCGACCGTGATCGCCGAAGGCGAGGTGCGCCAGCTCGCCGCGATGGCGGCGCGCGACCTGCCGACCGAGGAATATCTCGCGATCGTCGAAGCCAAGACGGGCGCGCTGTTCGAAGCTGCCGCCGAAACCGGCGCCCTGTCGACCGCCGGCGAAGACCACGCCGCCGCACTCGCCACCTATGGCAAGAATCTCGGCCTCGCCTTCCAGATCATCGATGACGCGCTCGACTATGGCGGCACGACCTCGGTGATCGGCAAATCGGTCGGCGACGATTTCCGCGAAGGCAAGATCACCCTGCCCGTGATCATCGCCCGCCGCCGCGGCTCGGACGATGACCGAGCCTTCTGGGACCGCGCGCTGAACCCCGACACCCAGGAAGATTCAGACCTCGCCCACGCCGTCCACCTGATCCGCGCGACTGGCGCCGCCGAGGCGACCGTGCAGGAAGCCGAAGCCTACGCCGCCCTCGCCAAGGGCGCCCTGCGCACGCTGCCCGCCACGCGCTACCGC
>JBGTKE010000013.1:0-7095 GCA_041744775.1 Hyphomonas sp.
CCGCGCGCCGGGCAGATCGCTCCAAAGATGTAGGCCCATTTCGTGCGCTGATCGTGCGGCGCGATGGGGCGTGTGCCGCGCCGGGCCCAGCGCCGGGTAATCTTGTTCTTCTGGCCAATCCGCGCCTCGTCCTGGAACCAGATTTCCAGCGCTACGCCGCTGCCGACTTTCTGCCTGATTTTTTCCAGTGCTTCGGGGAAACTTTTTTAAAATGCTCCTGAGCGAGCTCATTGGCGTCGTGAGCACGTGGGCGGGCTGTCAGCTTGCGGAAACCGAGCGCCTTCAGTTCCCGGCTCACCGTTGTCTCGCTGACCGAAATCCCAAACTCTTCACGGATCCAGGCCTGAAGATCGACCAGCCGCCAGCGAACAACCCCGTCCACGGACGGATAGGGACCGCGCTCGACGATATCGGCCAAAGCCTGGCGCTGGCTCTCGTTCAGCTTCGGCGCGTTACCAGGCGCTTTGCCGTCAATCAGGCCGTCTGGTCCTTCCGCGTTGAACCACAGGACCCAGTCGCGCAAAGTCTGGCGATCTACGCCGCCAACGGCTGCCGCTTCGCCCCGAGAGGCACCGTCATAAATCGCCGCCAGCGCCAGAAGACGTCGCACCTGGCTCGCATCACGCGATCCTTTCGCCGCCTTCCGAAGATCCGCTCCTGTATAATCCGCTCGCAATCCTATAGCCGTTCCCATGGCGAGGTCCTCCTCGCCATCCATCGAATCAGAAGTCGGTCAGCTTGGGAATCCCAGTGAGTCGGATTTACTGCCCGTTGGTATAAGCCGCTGACGGGGATGATGTATCGTGAAGGCGATTTCGTTTACGCGCCACCGATTTCCGGCGGATGTGATCCGCCATGCCGTGTGGCTGTACTTCCGGTTCAGCCTCAGTTTTCGGGACGTCGAGGAGCTGCTGGCGCAGCGCGGGATCGAGGTCAGTTATGAGACGATCCGGTGCTGAATCATCAAGTTCGTGCCTCACTTCGCCAGGCGGCTGAAGAAGCGGCAAGGGGCCCCTTCGCCGCGCTGGCATCTAGACGAGATGGTCTGCGCCGACTTAACTTGTTAGTACCCCCGTAGGTGTTGTCAGGTTAACCGCGGCAAGTCGTACGCAGGCCCAGCCTGTCTGAAATTGGGCAACCGCTGTAGCAACGCCTAAGTCGCGTCGGCACCGGACTCATCGCGGGGGGGGTGGCATGGCTCCTTGCAATCCACTATCCTGGAAAGCTGGATTGTTTTTCGCCCCGTTGGGCGCTTGCTTCAAGTATGCCCTGTAGCCGACCACAAACGCCGAACAAGCCTGACGCGATCCGCCGGTGCACGCGCTATAATCCGCATCGATCTGGCCCGCCGTTTGGGGATTGTGCGTGAGATCCGTACTCGCCATGTTTGACAGCGCCATGTAATAATCATAGCCTTTCTTGCACGCAGCCTGATCACCCTGCCCACAGTCGGTAACTTCCGCTTCGGTAGGCGCGACAGCCCCGATCGCGCCCTGCCGTGCCTGCGCCGCAGCCGCGCCAGCAACCGCCACAAGCAGCGAAGACGCCGCACAAAACATGGTCAATTTCGCGTTCATGACGTCCTCTCAAGTCCCGAGACCAGACTGCGCAATCGAACGCCGTTTGTCCACCTTCTTGACTGCCAGATGCTCTTTCGGGCGGGGCAGGGCGTGTGGGAGCTGGGTGTTGTGAGAAGAACTTGGCGGAACTAAACTGGCGCTAATGAAGCAGGCGGATGGGTAAAAGGATGGGTAGTCATCCGCGCACCAGAAAATATCTTCGTTCAATCAGATGCTTAGTCTCAATGAATGGCGGAGGAGGAGGGATTCGAACCCCCGGAGCCCTTTCGAGCTCAACGGTTTTCAAGACCGCCGCATTCAACCACTCTGCCACTCCTCCGCAGGATGCGCTGTTTGTGGGAAGGCGCCGCGGAAGGCAAGTGCCTGCGGACCGCCAAGCGGTGAATCAAACCTTTAAGGGCCTTGCCGGACTTTCTGTTCGGTTTGACCGGGTGGCGACACCTCGCATGGTAAACCCACTGATGAAACGGCCAGAAGGCCACCGGCCAATTCCACAAGGAACTGTCCGGGTTCTCAGAACGAGGAGATTTGCGGCACATGCCGATCGCGAACGCCGGGCTTCGGAGCCAATTCACTGTTGTTGCATCTGTTTTCGTGCTCGCCAGCGCAGCGTTGCCGGCTTCGGCCGGCGCGCGCGCGCCAATCGTCTACGTCCAGCAGAGCGGCGCGGCTGCGTCGCCCAAGGTCAGCCAGCCGGCGGGGCCTACAGGCAAGGTCGACAAGGCCACCCAACGGATCGAGTTCCGATATCCGGGCTCCACGGTCGAACCGGTGCGCGTCGAGACGGCATCGGTCAGCGTGCCAAAGCGCGCAGAACCCGTCGCCGAGACAACGTACACCGAGGCGCCGCAGTTCGCTCCACGAACCACGACCTTCGACGCATCGTCCACCGCGGCCCAGATCGCCGCGAGCAGGGGCCCGCTTGTCGAAGCGACCCCGCTTCAACCGGTCGCCGGACCGAAACCCGTTCAATTGGTCGCGCCAGCGAAGCCCGGTTTGGTGGAGACCGGCCTGGCCATTGTGTACGGCGACGAGTTCGCAGGCCTGCCAACCGCCAATGGCGAGATCTTCGACCAGTCAGCCCTGACCGCCGCACATCCATCCTTGCCGCTGCCCAGCCTCGTACAGGTTTCCAATCCGGCGACGGGAAGGGAAGTGACCGTTCGCGTCAATGATCGCGGACCGTTCGAAGACGGTGCGTCGCTCCAGGTTTCGCGCCAGGTTGCCGTTGCGCTTGGTTTCGAGGGGGCAGGGCAGGCCAGACTGACGGTCCGCCTGGTTGACCCGAATGCAGCCGCAACACCGAAGCCCCGGTCCGAGTACCAACCGGTGGCCTTTGGCGCCGCTGCGAAGCCGGCGCCGAGCGATGAACTGCTCGGCGGCGATGAGCTGGCGGGCGGTACCGGCTGGACCTCGCAGCCTGCCAACTCGACCAGTTCCCGCGCTGCGGTGCAATGGCCTGAACCGCCTGCCGAATGGGGCGTGCGCCCTGCCGGCACAAAGATAAGCGCAGGTCTTTCGGGCAGCCACTATGTCCAGCTCGCTTCGTTCTCCGACATCGGCAATGCCGAGACTATGTACAGGGGCCTCCGCGCCGACCTGCCTGTGGAAATCGTGCCAGCCCGGGTGAATGGCACCGACTACTTCCGGGTTCGCGTCGGCCCGCTGGCCAACCGCGAATCCGCTCTTGAACTCCGTGACCGCCTGAATGCAGAAGGCAAAGGCGACGGAAGGGTGGTCACTGCGGAGTAGAATGCCCGCAGTCCACCCATTGACGCTGACCACAAACCGGCCCTTTTTCCCCGGTATCCGGGAAGAGGGGCCGTATTTGCACGCGGTCAATGCGGAATAGGGAGACGCTCATCGTGAAGTTCTGGCGAGGGATCATTTCAGCAGTTGCAGCGATCGGCGTCGGGGCGGTTCTGCCTGCGACCTCACAGGTCATCGATACGCCGGCAGAATTCGCCGTGATTATGGATCACGAGACCGGCCAAATCCTTTATTCGAAACGCGGCGACGAGCCGATGACTCCCGCCTCGATGACGAAGATGATGACGGCCTATGTCGTCTTCAAACTGATCGAACGCGGCGAGATTTCGCTCACCGACAAATTCACGGTGAGCGAAGACGCCTGGCGCCGCGGCGGATTTCCGTCGGGCACATCCACGATGGGCCTGAAGCCGAAGGATACCCCTACCGTCGAAGAGCTCCTGCACGGCGTCATTACCATGTCGGGCAATGATGCCTGTATCGTACTGGCTGAGGGCATTTCAGGATCGGAAGCTGCCTTTTCGGCTCGCATGACCGAAATTGCACACGAACTCGGACTCAATTCCGTGAACTTTGTGAACACGACGGGCCTCGAAGGTAAAGGCCATGTGGTCTCGGCCATCGACCTCGCCAGGATCGCGAAAATGACCATCGACGACTACCCGCAATATTATGAGTGGTACTCGCTGCCGTCCTATACCTGGCGCGAATACACTCAGGCGAACCGCAATCCCCTCCTCGAAGTCGCTGGCGCAGACGGGTTGAAAACCGGACATCTTTCGGAATCAGGATACGGGTTGACGGCGTCGGCGGTGCGCGATGGCGTTCGCCGCACGATCGTAATCAACGGCTTACCGACCATGGCCGCCCGGGCGCAGGAAGCCGAACGCCTGATGCGGGTAGCTATCCAGAGCTTTGAACTCAAGACCATAGGACCCGAAACGGTCACCCTGCCGGACGTCGAAGTTTGGCTGGGCGAACAAAGCACTGTTCCCGTCTCCCTGGCCCAGCCGGTGAAAGTCGTGGGCCACAAGGCCGCCTTTTCGAAAGCCAGGGCCGAACTCGTACTCGACAAGACGATCCGGGCGCCGATCAAGAAAGGCGACACGGTCGGGCAGTTCGTCGTGACGCTGGACGGCCAGGAACCCGTGACAGCGCCTGTCATCGCTGAAGCTGACGTCAAGAAACTCGGTTTCGTCGGAAAGGCCATTGCCGGCATTGGTACCTTAATGAAGCGCACCGATCCGCCCTCTGACGAAGAACTGAAGGGCGGTGATGAATAAGTCTGCGCAGGGACGGTTCATTACACTTGAAGGCGGCGAAGGCACGGGCAAGTCCACTTTGCAGGCAGCCTTGCTCGACCAGTTGGCAGAGCGGGGGATAGATGTCGTCCTGACCCGGGAACCCGGAGGGACACCGCGTGCCGAGGCGATCCGCGCACTTGTCCTCACACCGCCCGGCGGAAAGCCGTTTTCTCCGCTCGCTGAAGCGCTCCTGATAAACGCAGCCCGAAGCGACCATCTCGACCATCTGATCCGCCCCGCGCTTGCGGCTGGACAATGGGTCATCTGCGACCGGTTCAGCGACTCCACGCGCGTGTATCAAGGTGTTTCGGGAGAGGTGTCGGCGACAGTGCTCCTGAGCCTCGAGAAGCACGTTGTGGCTGCGACCCGCCCCGACCTGACCCTCATTCTCGATGCACCGGTGAACATTGCGCACCAACGCCGTGCCGCTCGTCAAGGCTCGCAGGACGTATTCGAGCAACGCGATCTCGCCTTCCACCAGTCCGTCCGCCTGGCCTTTTCGGAAATTGCCCGCGCCGAGACGCTTCGCTGCAAACTCATCGACGCGAGCCGATCCGCGAGGGACGTTGCCGCGGCGGCCTGGTCACATGTCGCGGAGCTGATTGCTGCCGTTGAGACGACCTGATGGCGACCGGCTGGCCTCTCTTCGGACATGGCGCGGCAGAGCGCAGGTTTCTGGACGCGCACGCCCAGACGCGGCTGCATCACGCTTGGCTGATTGAAGGTCCGGAAGGGATCGGGAAGGCACGCTTCGCCCACCGACTGGCGGCCTTTCTGCTCGGCGCACGCGGCCCTGCGGCCCACCGGCTTGATGCAGACGAGTCCGATCCGGTCTGGCGCGCCTGTTCGTCGGGAAGCCACCCGGACCTCCGCCTGATCCACCGCGAAATCAACGACAAGGGCAAGCTGGCCCAGGACATCAACGTCGGCCAGATCCGCGCGCTGACCGAATTTTTCACGATGAAGCCGGCACTTGGCGGATGGCGCATCGGAATCATCGACGCCATCGACCAGACCAACAGGAGCGGCGCCAATGCGCTGCTGAAAACGCTCGAGGAACCACCCCCGAAGTGCGTCCTGTTCCTGATCAACCACGGCCGTGAACCCATCCTGCCAACGATCCGGTCGCGGTGCCGGGTGCTGCAGCTGTCCGTGCTGACCGACGAGGTCTGCAACAAGGCACTCGAGGCCGCGGGTGCGCCGCAGCAGGCTGCGCGCGTTGCGAAGGGCAGGCCGGGGAAGGGCATCCGGCTCTCTTCAGCGCCTGCCCTCGCCGCCGTCGAAGCCGCCCGCGCCCTGCTCCGGTCCGCGCCGAATTTCAGCGATAAACTCGCGGTGGCAGCCCTCTTAGCAGCGGCGGCCGACGGCGCTTCGATGGAGGCCTTCCGGTCCGAGCTGCTCGACTGGATGGCCGAGAGAGCCGAGACGAATCCAGCCGCCGCGAAAGTGTGGCTGAAACAGGCACGGCTGGCCGGCGATGCCGAACAATTCAACATGGACTCCGCCCAGGTCGCCTCAAAGCTGGTCGCGGGGCTTTATGAATTGGCTCAGCCCGTCTAAACGCCCCCCAGATGTTCGATACACACGTGAACCTGCATGGTGAGGCTTTCGCCGGCGACCTCGACGACGTGCTCGTCCGTGCCCGCGCGGCCGGCGTGGAACGCTTCCTCGCCATCTGCGACCGTTATGACAATTTCCCGGCAGTGCGCGCGATTGCAGAAGCCCATCCAGATATCTGGTGTTCGGTGGGCGTACATCCGCACCATACCAAAGAGTTTACCAGCCTGACGGCAGAGACACTGATCGCGGACGCAGCGCATTCGAAAGTCGTGGCGATCGGTGAGACCGGTCTCGACTTCCACTACGGCTACAGCGCCGAAGCAGACCAGGTGCGCAGCCTGCGCGAGCATATCAAGGCGGCGCGGGTGACCGGCCTGCCGCTTATCCTGCACACGCGCGAAGCCGATGGAATGATGGCCGACATCCTCGAATCGGAATTTGTCGAGGGCGCCTTCCAGCCGCTGTTGCATTGCTACACCGGCGGGAACGGCCTCTGCCAACGTGCGCTGGCGCTCGGGGCGTTCGTTTCAGTCTCCGGCATACTGTCGTTCAAGAGCGCCAAGGACGTCCGCGCCGTGATCGCCAATGTCCCGCTTGATCGAATCATACTTGAGACCGATTGCCCGTATCTCGCGCCGATGCCGATGCGCGGGCGCCGCAACGAACCTTCTTACCTCGTTCACGTCGCCGAGGCGCTCGGAAAGTTGTTGGATGTCGATACTGAGACCGTAAAGCGCGTCACGACGCAGAATGCCGTCCGTCTGTTCTCCAAGGTCGTTGCCTGATGGCGCGTGCACGCCTGGTCCTCCTCGGCACCGGCTCTTCTGGCGGCGTGCCGCGCGTCGGCGGTGACTGGGGCGCCTGCGATCCGGCCGAGCCGC
>JBGTKE010000014.1:0-6608 GCA_041744775.1 Hyphomonas sp.
TCACGCAGCTCGCAAAAGTGCGCGGCGGCGATGTCGTGCTGGTCGATGCGGCTGCGGGCGCTGTGGGCGGGGCGGCCGGACAGTTCGCACAGCTGAAAGGCGCATCCCGCGTCGTCGGAATTGCAGGCGGAGCCCGGAAGTGCGCGCTTGTCAGGGAGGTCTATGGTTTCGATGCTTGTATCGATTACAAATCGGACGGTTGGCGCGACCTGCTCCGGCAAGCCTTGCCAGACGGCGCTTCGGTATTCTTCGAGAATGTGTCGGCCGAAATGGCGATGACCGCGCTTTCGGTGTCCCGGCTCTATGTGCGCGGGGTTCTGTGCGGACTTGCGGACGCCTATCAGAGCGCCTCGCCGTCGCCGCATGCGCTCAACGCAGGGCTCGTGATCGGCAAGCGGGCGCAGCTTTCGGGACTGGTCGTCTATGATTATTATCCCCAATGGGAGGCGTTCGTCGCAGAGGCTGCCCCCTGGATCGGTTCCGGTCAGCTGCGCTATGCAGAAGACAGGGTGGTCGGCCTCGAGCAGGCTCCGTTACTCCTCGAGAAGCTGATGCGCGGCAACAATGTCGGCAAGGCCGTCGTCACGGTTTCGGAGGAAGCCGCCTGATGGCCCGCATTATCCGCAGCTATACTAATGGCAGTTTTGGCCAGATCCACCTGCGGGCTGTGTCGCCTGCGCCAACATCTTCCCATTTGCCGCTGTACTGCCTGCATCAGAGCCCGAAATGCGGGCTCGAATTTGAAACCTTCATGCGCGAGATGGGCGAAGACCGAGCGGTGGTCGCGCCGGACTATCCCGGATACGGACAATCTGATGCGCCGCCGCTTCAGGAACTGGCGACGGTCCCGGCCTACGCCGAAGCCTGCTGGCAGGTCGCCGACGCGCTCGGGCACGACCGGATCGATCTCTTCGGCAATCATACGGGCGCGAAAGTGGCGGCCGAGATGGCGCTGCAGCAGCCCGGAAGGGTGGGCGCGATCGTGATGGTATCGGCCGCCCTGCTGACGCCTGAGGAGCGGGCCTGGTTCTCCGATTACTTTACGCCGATACCGGTGGACGAGGCCGGCACGCGGTTCACCACGATGTGGGAGCGTATCGTCGGGCGCCGCGCGCCCGGCGTTCCGCTCGAGCTTCTGGCGACCTCCCTGATGATGAACATGCTCGGCGGTGAAGCCTATGAATGGGGACATGTCGCAGCGTTCGCTTATGACCAGCCTTTCGTCCGTGCCCTGAAGACCCTGCCCCACCGGATCACCGTGCTCAACCCTGCAGACGACCTCCAGGAATCGACCCGCCGCGCCGAAGGTATGATGCGCAATGGCGAGATCATCGAATGCCCCCAATGGGGTTATCACTTCATGGATATCGCGCCGCGCGAGGTCGCAGGCCTCCTGCGGCCGAGGCTCACGCCGTAGGCGGCTCTTCCCTTTGAGGCGACCCGTGGCGTTCGGTGCCGTACTTGTACTTTCCGAGCAACAGGATCGGCAAGGTCGAGACGAACAGCACGATGGCTGCGCTGGTCAGTGTCCATTGCCAGTCATGACCGGGCAGCAGTCCGGTGTTCGCCCCGAGCACATGGATGCCGCGCCCGTCTGCGATATCGGTCATGATTGAAGGCCCGAGACCCGCGCCGACCGCAAAGAAGGCATAAAGCGCGCCATAGATCGCGGAATAGGATTTCATCCCGAAATATTTCGAGACGATGTAAGCCATGAAATCGTATTCCACGCCCGCGCCGAAGCCGATCATCAGGATGGCAATCGTCGCGGTCGTCGGGGTAAGACCGGGCTGGCCCAGGAGCCAAAGCGCGAAGGCGGGTGACGCCAGGAACGCGAAGGCGACACCTGGCGCCCAGAACCGGTCGATCAGGAAACCCCCGATCGCCCGCCCGGACAGGACGGCAAGCCCTGTGAGCGTCGCGAGGCCTACAGCGTCCGCGATACCAAAACCCTGGGCGACCAGGATACGTTCGATGTTCGGAATGACCGCGCCGACCGCATAGGAAATCGGCACGAAGCACAAACCCAGCAACCAGAAGCGCCAGTCGCGCAAGGCGCCCGCAAGCGTCGCGCCTGCCAGCACCACGGTTGTACCCGCTTCGCGAAAGGGCGGCATCTTGCGGATGTCCAGGAAGAGCATCGACAGCACCGGGACAAGGATCAGGGCTGTGAAGCTGAACGCCATCGCGTACTCAAGACGCATCCCGTTGGCTGCCACGAGCGGGAGCACCTGTTGCCAGACGATGCAGACGAGCCCCAGCGTGCCCAGCAGCGAGACGGCGAGGATGGGCAGCTTCAGTTTGACGACCTTGGCTTCGGTGGACGAAAGGTCTTCGACATCGCGCAGGCTGAGGAGGCTCAGCGGCAGCGCAATGGTCAGCGGCAAGAGGCCGAGGAGCATGTAAGCGCTCCGCCAGCCTGAACCGTTGAAGAAGTGCCATTCGGGATTCGATACGATGTACTGGGCAAAAAACTTCGCCAGCGCGCCGAACACGCCAGTCGCAATGAGGGCAATACCGAGAGCAATGCCCCGATTGCGGTCAAACCAGTTTGCGACTGGGCGGGTAAAGGTGATCGGCAATGTTCCGGCGCCGGCAAAAGCGAGCAGCAGCCACAGGACGATGTAGAGAGATTTGGATCCGGTGTTCAGCGCCAGCGCCATCATGGCGAAGCTGAAGGTGATGATCGAGATGATCGCGACGCGCCGCGCGCCGAACTTCTGGGCCAGAAGTCCGATCACGGGCGACGCAAAGAAGGCACCGAAGGTGTAGATCGCGAGCGCATTGAGAATGTCGCCGGGGGACCAGCCCATGGGACCGAACTCGGCGAGGATCGGGGGGATGAAAACGCCGATCGTATAGAAGGGCAAAGGCGACAAGCCGAGCCCCACGCCGACAGCGGCCGCGCTCAGAACTGGCCAGCCGCGCCTGAACTCACCGGTCTGTGCCATGATCACCCTCTTCTTTTTGTATCCGCACCTTGCGGCACGGTCGGCCCCGTTTGTATGCTCGGTTGATTGGTATATCATTTGGACCAGTCGTCGAGAGGGAAATGCAAGATGGAACTCACGCGCAGGCGCCTTGGACTTTTAGGCGGCGCTGCATTGCTTTCCGCCTGCGCGCCCAAGGCGGCGCCGGCATCGGCGAGACGGCATGCGGCGGATGTCATCGTCCTCGGCGCGGGACTTTCCGGCTTGCATGCAGCCCGGATGCTGTCCGCCGAGGGCATGAGAGTACTGGTGCTGGAGGCCGCGTCCCGGGCGGGCGGGCGAATGCTGACTCTGGATAATATCCCGGGAAAGCCCGAAGGCGGCGGCCAGCAGGTCGGCCAGACCTATGCCCGTATCCGCAAGTCGGCGCTCGATCTCGGACTGAAGGTGCTCCCTTACCCCGCGCGGGCGTCCAGCGCGGCGCTGGCCGTCGGGGGTCGCCTGATCGAGATGGGTGACTGGGCCAGTGCGCCCGAGAATCCCTTTCCCGAACCGTTCAAGGCCCTGACGCCGTCAGCAGCGCTGCTCGTCGCCGCCGGCCGCAGCAATCCTTTTGCCGACAACTATGCCTGGCGCGAGACGGCGCCGGATTCGGACATGACGGCCGATGCGTTTCTCGAAGGTCTCGGGTTCGATGCAGCGGCCCGGGCGCTGATCGACGTATCGCTCAACGGCAATGCGCTTGGCAACTATTCCATGGCCAATGTCTGGCGCTCGTTGACGCTCTACCGGGAGGATGCGGCGCTTGGCGCTTCCGAGAGGATCGAGGGCGGGTCGTCACGGCTGACAGAGGCCATGGCGTCCAGCCTGGCTGAAGCGACCCTCCGGCTGAATGTTACTGTGCGCGAAATCGCAGATCGCGGCACGTTCGCCGAAGTGCACACAGAAACTGAAACGCTGACGGCCCCTTTCGTGATCTGCACCTTGCCCTTCGCCGCCATGCACCAGAAGGTGAAGCTCGTGCCGGCAGAGGCTGATCCGGCCGCGCGCCAGAGGGCCGAAGCGATCGCGGCCCTGCCTTATACATCGATCCACCAGATCCATGTTGTTCCGGACACCCGCTATTGGGAGGCCGACGGCCTTCCAGCGGAAATGTGGACCGATTCGCCCCTCGAGCGTGTCTTCGCCAATTATGATGAGGCCGGCGAGGTCGCCAGCCTGACGTGCTGGGTCAACGGCCGGGGCGCACAGACCGGATTTTCAGACGAGGACTGGTTCGACCTAGCTTCAGCCGAGTTCCAGCGTCTGCGCGGGACAAAAGTCCGCGGACTGAGCGTTGTGCGCTGGGATGAAGGCCAAGCCTTTGCAGGCGGGGCATATATGCACTGGGCGCCCGGCCAGATTTCAGCCTGGGCAACAAAGATGGGCCTCCGGTCCGGCCGGATTCACTTTGCCGGAGAACACCTGTCTTACCTGCATACCGGAATGGAAGGCGCCATGGAGTCGGGCGAGCGGGCAGCCTATGAAATTCTCGTAGCGAGCGCGTCCTAAGGCGGCGTCGGCGAAGCACGCTACTGGAAACTCAGCTCTGCATATCTGTAAGCGGGAAACCACGTCCCAACGCCAGCGTCCACGACCATCGCCTACGAATCGGACCCTTTTGTCAGCACGCGCAGTCTATTTTGACACACGGAAGCTTCGCTTCCACGCCCCATAGGGCGATGTTGTTACCCCGTTGGCAGCAGACTTCGCATACTCTGGCTGCCCCGGCAGGATCGTGATCACAATTGTGCCTCCCGATGCCGTGATAACTCCCGCATGGAGGGCCGCCTTGCAGACCGATGAGTCATCTGTGTACGTCTTGTCGCCCCAGACATTCCCAGTAGCGGTCTGGGGTCCTGCGCAAACGCAGCCAAGTGTTCCGGACACCTGAGCTGCATTTGCTGGACTCGCAGACGCAGTCTGGACATCGCGCGATGAAGATTGGGTAGTGCGGCACAGTATCTTCTCTCCAGTCAGGCAGGTCTGCCCATTTCCGCTTGAGTGCTTTCGAACGAATGACATGTCGGCCTTGGCGAAATCGGCCTCGACCGCCCGGCAGAATGGGGCCGTTCCCAGCCACGGTTGACTTCCGGGGACTTAGCGCGCTGGACGACGAGAGAGCCAAGAGTGCCTTCACCGACAGTCCCGCAATCGAAGCGGCAGCCGCATCAACCTGAAAATCGAAAGCGAGCGCCGTCAACTTAGATGACGCTGCGCGGTTCAGTCTGCTCCCATCCGTGTGCAGCTGGCCTGAAGCCAGCGCAGGTTGATACCAATCCGGTCGGCCCCGCCTTCCGCCCAGGCATAGGAGGCGGCGCGCGGATTGTCGCCTTCGTACACATAGAGCGTCAGGGATGCGCGGCGGTCGCCGTAAGGCCAGTCAACTCGCGCAATTTGAGCCTGATCCGGCGAGACGGCGTCTCGTCAGTTTCGATGACCGCTTCTCCGCCCTGGTCGTGAATCTCGATCGCCTGCCGGAAGTCCCAGTCAACCATTCCTTCTCCGGTATCGCCGTGCGCGGCGCCTTCAGCACGCCTACCTAACAGGTGAACGCGCGGGCGCGGCGCATCTGCGTTTCATGATTCAGGTCGTTGCGCGAAACGGACATGTGCAGCTCCCGCGCCGACACCGACAGGCGATCCTCCACGGGCGCAGCGCCGCTCGGCGATGGAAAGACTTCGGCGCAGCCATCGCCGCGCGAGACGCCGGCGAACCCGCCGGCGCTGCGCTGCCAGTCGATGCGGCAGTCCCCTAGCGTCAGGTTTTCCCGGAAAATCAATTCTTCAAGAAGGCCCGCTTCCGCGTTCGGCCTGATCTGGTGGCGCCAGCGTGGCTCCGCCGCGCGCCCGTCCGAGCATTCGGAAACAAGGTCCGCCGCGGCACGATCCGCCACACTGATCCGGAGTACCTGGAGCGCGGCCCGATCCCCGGCGCGGTAGCCGGCTTCCTCGGCAAAGAAGACCTGCCGGTCATTGCTCCAGACACCGGCGAGGTGGACCTGCAGATCGCGGCGATCCTTTTCCAGGTAAGGCGCCGCTACTTCGACCTGCGCGGCGGCGACGCCCCCTGCGAGTGCAAAGATAGCAATGAGCATTCGAAAGGCAAGGGCGGCGCGGATCATCGTCATGTCACCTCAGAAAAATGGCGCCGGCTCAATGAACCGGCGCCACAAGTTATCTGCACATTCGCGGCTTCTAGAAGCGGACGCGCAGTTCAGCGCCAAACTGCGGACCACGCCGGAGCGAGCCGAAGAATGCGCGGGGAGCGCCCCGGGAGGCCGTGACGGGCGCCGTGTTGGGGCTGAAGCCGGTCGAGTAATAAGGTCCCTGCAACCAACGTGTCGCCATCGCAATCGAGTCCTCATCGTTCAGGTTCTGCCCATAGGCAGCCAAGGTCCATTTTTCTGTTTCGAAGCCGAAACGTGCGCCGAAGATCGTGGCGGCGCCTGTCTCGGCGAGGTTGTGCACCTGGACGAATTTGGAGCTTTCATACGTCACGTCGCCGGAGACAAAGAAGTCCGATCCGAACGGCCCGGCTTCACGGAAATCAGCCCGGGCGAATGCGCTTGCCTGATGTTCGGATGTCAGCGGAAACTGGCGACCGGCAATCGAACAGGTTGCGGGCCCGGACCCGGGG
>JBGTKE010000015.1:0-3107 GCA_041744775.1 Hyphomonas sp.
CATCATCCGGGCCACCCAGAAGAAGATGATGTCAAACGCCGTCACCAGCGTCGCCGTCGGATAGAAGGTCTTCAGCGCGTCGGTATTCTCCGGCCAGCCCTGCGTCGAGAAAGGCCAGAGCGCGGAGGAGAACCAGGTGTCGAGAACGTCTTCGTCCTGAACCAGCTTCGCACTCTTGCCAGCCTTGGCTTGTGCCTCAGCCTCAGTCGCGGCGACGTACACATTGCCGGCTTCGTCATACCACGCCGGAATCCTGTGCCCCCACCAGAGCTGCCGGCTCACACACCAGGGCTGGATATTGTCCATCCAGTTGTAATACGTCTTCGTCCAGTTCTCCGGCACAAAGCGCGTGCGCCCGTCCTCGACCGCTGCGCGCGCCGGCTTCGCCAGCGTCGCCGCATCTACATACCACTGATCCGTCATCCACGGCTCGATCACGACGCCTGACCGGTCGCCGAACGGCTGCTCGATCTTGAGGTCCTCGATCCGCTCCAGCAACCCGGCGGCTTCGAACGCGGCGACAACCGCCTCACGCGCCTTGAACCGGTCAAGCCCGCGCAGTTCAGCCGGAATGCCCGCCGCATCGGCTTCCGCGCCGTCCACGATGGCCGCAACCGCCGTCAGGATGTTCAGCGGCGCATGCCCCGCGCGCTTGCCGACTTCAAAGTCGTTGAAGTCATGCGCCGGTGTAATCTTCACCGCGCCCGAACCCTTCTCGGGATTCGCATATTCGTCCGCCACAATCGGCACGCGCCGCCCGACAATCGGCAGCACAACCTGCTTGCCGACCAGCCCCGCATAGCGCTCGTCCTCCGGATGCACCGCCACGCCGGTATCGCCCAGCATCGTCTCCGGCCGAGACGTCGCGACCACGATATAGTCCCGCTTTTCGAACGTGACGTTGCCGTCTTCATCCTTGAGCGGATGATCATAGGTCACCCCGTCCGCCAGCGGATAACGCAGGTGCCAGTAATGCCCCGCCACTTCCCGCGTCTCGACTTCAAGGTCGGAAATCGCCGTCTGGAAATGCGGGTCCCAGTTCACCAGCCGCTTGTCGCGGTAGATCAGGCCCTTGTTGTAGAGATCGACGAATACCTTCGTCACAGCCTTCGACAGGCCCTCGTCCATCGTGAACCGCTCGCGGCTCCAGTCGCACGACGCGCCCAGCCGCTTCAGCTGTCCCTTGATCGATCCGCCCGATTCTTCCTTCCACGCCCACACGCGCTTCAGGAACGCCTCGCGTCCCATCGTCCGGCGGTCCTGATTGGTGCCTTCCTTCGCCAGCTGGCGTTCCACCACCATCTGCGTTGCAATGCCCGCATGGTCGGTGCCCGGCTGCCACAGCACGTTCTTGCCGCGCATCCGCTCGAACCGGATCAGGACATCCTGCAGCGTGTTGTTGAGCGCATGGCCCATGTGCAGCACACCGGTCACGTTCGGCGGCGGGATCACGATCGAATAGGCCTGCGCGCTGGTATCCCCGGACGGAAGGAAACAGCCCGCTTCCTCCCAGGCCTGATAGATGCGGGTTTCGGCTTCGGCGGGGTCAAATCTCTGGTCAAGCATCGTCTGGATGGGGTCCGGTATAGGCACAAAAGAAAAGCGCGCCTGTGAAGGCGCGCTGTTCCCTATATCAAGTTCAGGGAATGAGGCTAGCGCGCCATGCGGGCGATGCGCTGGACTTCGGCCTCTACCTTTTCCTCGACGATGCTCGCGAGATTGGCGTCGAGCCAGTCCTTGATCATCGGTTTGAGCATCTCCTTGACGAGACCCTCGATCGTGTTGTCTCCGGAGATTTCCATCTTCGAGATCAGCTTTCCGAGGGCGCCGGCGGCGGCATCGGCCGTCTGGTCGTCGGTAAGGGCAGTCTGGGCGTAACGGGCGCTCGTTTGCATGGTTGTCTCCGAGGCGGGGATAGAAGGGCGTGCAGGCGGTGTGCGGGTAATTGATGTGACCGGCGGCGGGGCAGGCTCTTCGGCAGCCTGCCGGGCGGTACCCAGCATTTCCTCAAAGGTGAATTCCGGCCCTGTCAGCTTGACGGGCAGGGGTTGGGGTTCCGGCGCAAATCCGTCGTCGGCATCGAACATCGCCTGGTCGGTCTCGTCGAGAATATCGCCGACGGTCGCGTCCTCGATGTCTTCAAAATCGTTCACGGGCGCGGGAGGGACTTGCCGAAGGACGGGGCTGACCTGTGCCCCGGGCGTAGAGGCTGGTGCCGGTTCGTCATCCGAGATGATCTTGCGGATCGATGCGAGGATTTCCTCCATCGTCGGTTCTTTGTGCGCTTCGTTGGCCATTTTAGCCCCTCGCTACTGGAATCATTTCCCAGACCTGAACTCAGGCGTAGGCCGAATCCGGTTAACAACCCTTTGACAAAGTTAACGCGGAAGTGGCCGGAAGGCCATATGTTCAGCCGATAGTGTCGAGTCCGCCGGTCGCCCGCAATAGCTGGTGCGCGGCCACATAGGCGTCGCGCTCGGCGCCCACCAGGGCCAGACGGGCCTCGAATAGCTGCTGTTCCTGGTCCAGAACGTCGAGCGTGGTGCGCACGCCCACGGCAAGCTCTTCCTTGGCGCCCTCATAGGCGATCTCGGCCGCTTCGACCTGGCGCCGCGAAGCCTCGATGGCCCGTACGGCTGCATCATACCCGTACCAGGACTGCGCCACCTGCGCCCGTACCTGCGTCTCAAGGGCATCGATCCGCCGGCGGGCCTGCTCACGCTGCAGCTTGGCCGAATTGACCTGCGCTCTCACGGCGCCGCCCGTGAACAGGGGGATCCGGCCCTGTGCGACCGCCGACACGCTGGTATCGCGCTGGCCCGTATTGCCCCAGGTTTCCTGTAATCCGGCGCTGCCAACGACGCTGATCTGCGGGCGCCCCTCGGCTACGGCCGCATCAACGCCGGCCGACGCGGCCCGAAGGTCTTCTCGGGCGGCCTGGATGGATGGGTTGTTGGCCACAGCGTCGGCAAACGCAGCTTCCACATTGGCAGGCAGTGGTGGGAAGGGCGGCGGCACGGCGAGGTCACCGGGGCGCTGTCCGGTCAGGAACTCATAAAACGCTTCGCTGCCCTGCAAGGCGGCCTCGGCGCCGGCCAGCGCCGCGC
>JBGTKE010000016.1:0-3430 GCA_041744775.1 Hyphomonas sp.
GCGTTGCACATCGCGGCGCAGACTTCCGCATAGGAAACGCCGCCCATGCCGGCCAGCATGATCGGGTGTTGGACTTTCAGCAGGTCAGTCAGCCGGGTTTTCAGCGCCATGGGGGTCTCTCCGTTGGATCGGTTTCACTGCCCAATCCTTAGGCTGCCGCCGCCACGTCAACGCAAGCGACTTCAACGAAATGCACAACGCGCCCCCTTTGAAACAGATTTGCCGTTGATTTGCCGCAATCTGGCCCCGATCAAGAGGCAAGAGCGCAGACGTCCGCGGAATATCCCGCCGGGCAGGGTGTCAAAAAGAGGGAAACTCCAAATGACGAAACTGTTTGTCGGCGCTGCCGCTGCAATGCTTTTCGCTGGTGCCGCTTTCGCAGGTGAGCCGGCCGTTGAAGCCGTCGAAGCCGAAGCTGCGGTGGAAGCCGTTGAAGCCGAAGCGGAAGTCGTAGCCGTTGAAGCTGAAGGCGACGCTGAAGTCGAAGCCGTTGAAGCTGCAGTCGAAGCCGAAGCGGAAGCTGAAGCTGAAGCTACTGAAGAAGCTCCTGCCGAGTAATCGGCAGACCAGCTTCAAGTTGCCCTCACCCATTCGGGTGGGGGTTTTGTGCAACCAAAGCGGGACGATCAGACAGAACTGAAGAATTAACTTTCAGCAATGTTAAACAGGTGCTAGAGCACCGATCGTTCGCAAGAACACTCAACAGGGGTACTACCATCATGAAAATGCTCGTCCTTGCTGCCGCCGCTGCCTCAGCTCTCGTCCTCGCCGCTTGCGGCGCGACCGAAGAAGCTGCTCCGGCTGCTGAAACTGCAACTGTCGAAGAAGTGGCTGTTGAAGCTGGTGAAACGACCGAAGAAGCCGTTGTCGAAGCCGTCGAGGCTATCGAAGCCGGCACTGAAACTGCTGTCGACGCAACGGCTGCTGCCGTTGAAGAAACGACCGAAGCTGTCGAAGAAGCTGTCGAAGAAGCCACCACGCCGGAGTGATCTCCGCGTCGGTCTTCGGACTGAAATAATTGAGGCCGCATCCTTCGGGATGCGGCCTTTTTTGTTGCCCTTGCGGCGCGCAGCGCGGCTCAGAACTTCGCGTAGCCGCCATCGACCACCAGCGTATCGCCCGAATGATATTTCGAGGCGTCCGAAGCAAGGTAAACCGCGATCCCGCCGAAGTCCGCCGGTTCGCCCCAGCGCCGGATCGGAACGCGGCTGATGACTTTCGTGGCAAACACGTCATTGCCCTGCGCGCCCTCGGTCATGTCGGTGGCGATCCAGCCCGGCAGGACCGAATTCGCCCGGATTCCATAACGGCCATACTCCACCGCGCAGGCATTCATCATGGCGATCAGGCCGCCCTTGGTGTGGGCATAGGCCTGGTTGCGGCCGGCGCCTTCGATGCCGGCAAGCGAGGCCGTGCCGACGAGGCTGCCGCCCGGATCGCCCGCCTTGGCGCGCGCCACCATCGATTTTGCCGCCTCACGCAAGGTGAAGAAGGCGCCCTCGGAGTTAATCCTCTGGTTGTAGCGCCAGGTGTCGATGGTCATCGTCTCGAACGAGGCCGCGCCGCGCCCCACGCCCGCATTCGCGATGCAGGCGTCGATGCGTTTGAATTCTTCCCCGGCCTCTTTCATGGCCTTCACGACTTGGTCTTCCTCGCCGACGTCAACGGCCCAGGCCTTGACCTTGCCGGTGCCGAGGCCGGAGGCCTTCTTCACGGCCGCGGCATTGTCCTCAGCCTTGCGGCCCCAGATCACGACATCGGCGTTGGACGCCGCCAGCGCCTCCACCATGCCGAGTCCGATGCCCTTGTTGCCGCCGGTGACGACACAGACTTTGCCGCTGAGGTCGAAGGGTTTGTAGGTCATGCGCGGAGTCCTCCCTGACGTTTCTTGATGCTGCGACCGTCTACACAGACCTGACGTCGCGGAGGGTCAAGAGGAGGATTTCGCAACCAATCCCCGCGCCGCCGCAATTACCCGCCGCGTCTCTTCCCACAACGGCAGGTCCGCCAGCCGCACCGGCGAGATCCATTCCGCATGGCTGGCGTCGTCGCCTGCGGCGGGTTCGCCTGACAGCCAGACCGCCGCATAGTCGAACAACAGGTAATGCCGCGCCACTGCGCCGGTGGTGCGTGAGGTCAAAATCGCGTCGACCACATCGACGAGGCCCACGAGCCGCGCGGTCACGCTGGTCTCTTCCAGCAATTCCCGCAGCGCTGCCGCCTCGGCCCGCTCGCCGAACTCGATCCGCCCGCCGGGCAGCGACCAGTCGCCTGCCAGCGGCTGCGTCCCCCGGCGGATCAGCAGCACATCCTCCCCCTTGAAGCAGACGGTGCCGACGGCAGGTTGCGGCTTGCCGGTCATGCTGCCCGTTCCAGCAGCGCCACTGCTTCGACATGCGCTGACCAGAGGAACTGGTCGATGGGATGTATACGGATGATCCGGTAGCCGCCGTCGACCAGCGTGCGCAGGTCCCGTGCCAGTGTCGCCGGATCGCAGGAGACATAGGCAATCTTCGGCACGCGCGATTTCGCAATCTCCGCCACTTGCGCTGCCGCGCCGGCGCGCGGCGGGTCCAGCACGATCCCGTCGAGCCGCGACAGCTCACTTGCGCCATACGGATTGCGGAACAGGTCGCGCACCTCCGCCGTCACCGGCTTCAGCCCATGCGCCGCGCGCACCGACGCCTTCAGCGCCTCGATCGCTGCCGCATTGCCTTCGGCAGCCAGCACGCTTGATTCGGCCGCGAGGCGCAGCGCGAATGTTCCGCATCCGGAGAAAAGGTCCGCGACGCTGGTAGCAAACTTGAGATGTTCGCGCACGATCCGCTCCATCTCCGCTTCGGCCTCGGCGCTGGCCTGAAGGAAACCGCCAGGCGGAGGAAAGAGCTGCGCTGCGCCGGCGGGAAGGCTCGGCCGCCGCTCGGTCAGGACATCTGCGCCTTCGATGGATACGCGCGCAAAGCCTGCCCGGAGTGCCGCGCTCGCCGCTTCCGCACGGGCGAGCGCCTTCACGTCTTTCGGGAGGCCCGTGATATGCAGGTCCAGCCCCGAGGCGGTTTCCGTCACCAGAAGGCCGATCCCGTCCTTGCCGGTCAGCAGGTATCCGGCGATCTCCTTCAGCCGGGGTAGCGCAGCCACGATCGCCGGACGCGCCACCGGGCATTCGCTGATCGCCACGAGTTCATGGCTCTTGCTCGCATGAAACCCCACGACAACCTGCTTGCCAGTCCGCTTCGCCGTAAAGGCTACGCGCCGCCGCGACCCGGGCGGTGTGATCCACGCTTCTGCCACGTCCGCCTCAAGGCCGCGTGCGCTCAGTGCACGGATAATCAGCTGCCGTTTGTAATCCGCATAGGGCGCCGACGCCATGTGTTGCAACGTGCACCCGCCGCAGGCGCCGAAATGCCGGCACGCGGGCGCCGCGCGCTCC
>JBGTKE010000017.1:0-4546 GCA_041744775.1 Hyphomonas sp.
GCGGTATCTTCCGGGAAGTCGCCCCAGCGGACATTGGTGGAGCGTCCGTCGATCCAGATATCGAACGGGATCGCGCCGAGCGTGTTCTCGGGCATGGTGTCGGCGCCGGCATAGATGACGAAGGTTTTCACCGTCTCGAGCTGGCCCCGGATGGCCTCGACGATCGGCAGGAAGGTCTTGTCGAAGACGAGGACCTTGTCTTCGGCATGGTTGGCGATCCAGGCGATCTGCTCGGGGTGGAGGCGCGGGTTGATCGTGTGCAGGACCGCGCCGATGCCCATGGCGCCGTACCATGTGGCCATGTGTCGCTCGGAGTTCCAGCCCAGCGTGGCGACCCGGTCGCCGAGGACGATGCCGGTGTCCTTCAGGGCGGTGGAGACCTGTTTCGCCATGTCGTAGAGCTGGGAATAGGTGGTGCGGGTGATGTTACCCTCGACACGCCGCGTGATGATTTCGCGGCTGCCGTGCTGCAGGCGCGCGTGATCGAGGATCTTGTCCACGGTCAGCGGCCAGTCCTGCATGATGCCCTTCATTAAGTCGTCCTCCGGTTCAGCGCGGCTCGGAGACCCGGCAGCGCTTGTGATTTTTCGATGCCCTGTCTATGCGGGCAAATGCGTGGGCGCAAGGAAAGGACACGGAGCATGACGCGACTTCTGGTAGCGATGGCGGCGACGGCGATGCTGGCCGGTTGCGGCAAGCCGGAGGCGGCGGTCCCCGGTTCGGACGTGCCGGTGGCCGAAATTACGCCGGCGGGGTCGGGGACGGTCACGCCGATTGCCCCCCTGCCCGAGCTGTTCGACTGCCTGCGCACTGAAGGCGGCGTGGTGGTGGCGGCGCACCGGGGCGGCGGGGCGCCCGGCTATCCGGAGAATGCGCTGGAAACCCTAGCTTACGGGCTGGAACAGGGGATCCGCGTGTTCGAGATCGATGTGGCGTCGAGCCGGGACGGCGTATTGTTCCTATTCCATGACGACCGGTTCGGCCGGACGTCGGCGGGCGACGGCTATGTCGCCGATACCGACTGGGCAGATATTGCGCGCCTCCGGCTGAAGGATCCCGGCGGCGATCTGACCGGGTTTCATCCGCCGAAGCTGACAGATGTGCTGCTCTGGGCGAAGCAGAACGGCGTGATCCTCGAACTCGACCGCAAGAAGACGACCGGCTTTCGCAACATCGTCGAGGCGGTGCGCGCGGCCGGCGCGGAGGGCAATGTGATCATGATCTCCTATTCCGATGAGGAGGCGGGCGCGATCGCGAAACTGGGCCCGGCGCTGATGATGACGGCCTCGGCGCGCGGAAGCCGGGATATCGAGAAGCTGGAAGCGCTCGGCGTGGACCGTACACGGATCATCGGCTGGACGGGCACGCGCGAGCCGGACCCGGCGGCGTTCGAGCGGTTGGTGAAGGAAGGCGTCGAGCCCGCCTTCGGCACGCTGGGGCGCAAGGGCGAGCGGCTGGATGATCAGTACTGGGCGGACGGCGATGGCAGCGAATACCAGCGCCTGGTGGATGACGGAGTGGTACTGATCTCCACCGACGAGCCCTACCGCGTGGCGGCCTGGCTGGACGCGGACGATGCGGGCTGGGAAGCGTGTGCGCGTCCGTAGAGCTGTCATCGCGGCCAGCCTCCGAAGGCGGCGTGAGCCGGGACCTTGTTGAGACAAGAACCGAAAGAAGGTCCCGGATCGGCGGCGCTTCGCGCCTTGTCCGGGATGACAGGGTTTAGCGGCGCGCCACGGCCTGTTGCCAGAAGAGCAGTAGCGGCGAGCCGAGTTCGATGCAGGCGCCGGCAAGTTGTTCGGGCAGGCCGGGGCCGACAGTCATCATCGAGATGACGCGGCCGAGGCCGCCGATGAAGAGCGAGGCGCTGACAAAGGCGAGGAGCTTGAAGTGCTGCTCCACTTTCGGGATGGCGTACCAGAGCAGGAAACTGACGAGAATATAGGTGCCGGAATTGTACCGGTACTGATTATCGAGGGCGGCGACCATGGCGGTGTCATCAAGGTAGCGCCCTGCTCCTTGCGCAAGGCCGAGCAGCGCGAACGCGACCGGAACGAGTGACAGGATGCCGAGGACGATCTGCAGGCCGAGTTTCATGGTGGTTCCCCTTTTGATGTGTTTCAAAAATATCCCTTGCCAAAAAATGACGCGTGCGTCATCTTTTTTCCGGGAGGAAGATCGCATGCTGAAAATCGTCGGATTGATCCTGCAATACATGCCGCTGATCTTTGGCGCCGGTTTCCTGGCTCCGCTGATTGCGCAAATCATCGAACGCGGGGGATGGGCCCTGCCCTACGGTGCGTCGCCGCTGGCGGTGGGCCTCGTCATTGGCGGATTGTGGGGCGCGCATGCGCAGTTCCGGGGGCGCTGGATATGAGCGCGCTGGCAGGGAAATCCGAGGCGGAGCTGATCAAGCTGGAGCGCGAGATTGCGCGCCAGCATATCGACAAGTTTCCGTATCTTGCCGTGATCTGGGCGTTCACGAACCTGGCGGTGTGGCTGTCGCTGTGGCCGCTGGTGTTCACGGGGGTACTGCCGCTCTGGGCGGGATTCCTCATTGCGACGCTGAACTTGATGCTCTGTTACCTGCCCTCACACGAGGCGCAGCATGACATCATCGCGCGGCCCGGCACAAAGCTGCGCTGGCTGAACCAGCTGGTGGGGCATGTCTCGACGATCCCGATCGTGCTGCCCTACCGGGTGGCGCGGCTGACCCATCTTGAACATCATGCGCATGCGAACGATCCGGAACTCGACCCGGACCACGGCACACAGGCCAGCGGACCGCTGCACGCGATCTGGAGAAGCATCCAGAACCGCCAGCCGGGTGAGCGGAGCGGCGTCAACAGGTACGCCGAGACGTTGAAGCGTATCAAGCGGCCGGAGGTGTTGCTGGATGCGGCAATCTACAATCTTGTTTTCTACGGCATCCTGATTGCGCTCGCCTGGAAGGGCTACGCCATCGAGGCGGCGCTGCTCTGGTGGCTGCCGCGGCATATCGGGCTGACCTATATCCATTATTTCCTGAGCTGGGCGCCCCATCATCCGGCTACGGACAAGGGCCGTTACCGTGATACACGCAGCTTCCGGTCCATATTCGGCAATATCGGTTCGATGGGGATGCAGTATCATATCGTGCACCACCTGCACCCGCGCATCCCGCTGTACCGGACGCCGCGGGCGTATTGGCAGATGCGGGAGATACTCGAGGCGCGCGGGTGCCGGGTGGGTGAGCTTTAGGTTTTCGTCCGCACCGCTGTCATCCCGGCCAGCGCGCAGCGCGTGAGCCGGGACCTTGTTGAGACAAGAGTGGAGAGAGGGTCCCGGATCGGCGGCGCGCGAGCGCGCCTTGTTCGGGATGACAGGGTCTACGGATAAAGCCTCACGCTCACCCATCCCTCGCCCTTGCGGTAGAGTTTCAGGCGGTCGTGCATGCGGAAGGCCTGGTCCTGCCAGAACTCGATCTCGGTGGGGGTGAGGCGGAAGCCGCCCCAGAAGTCCGGACGCGGAATATCCGGGCCGTCGCCGTAGATGGTGGAGACTTCGGCCACGCGCTGTTCGAAGATGGCGCGGTCGGCCATCGGTCGCGACTGATCCGACGCGATGGCGCTGATCCGGCTCTGTGCGGCGCGGGAGGCAAAATAGGTGTCGGCCTCGGCGTCCGCGACGCGCGCGACACTGCCCCGGATGCGAACCTGGCGGCGCAGGCTTTTCCAGTGGAAGCCGAGGGCTGCGTTCGGGTGCGCGGCGAGTTGTACGCCCTTGGCGCTTTCGAGGTTCGTGAAAAAGGTGAAGCCGTCCGCATCGACGCCCTTCAGGAGCACAATGCGGACATCCGGGTTGCCGTCCGCGTCGACCGTCGCGAGGGACATGGCATTGGAATCGTTCGGCTCATGGGCGCGCGCATCGGCCATCCATTGCTGGAACAGGCCGATGGGGTCGGCGGTCTCCGGGATCAGCGCCCGGTCGCCGCTGTCGGCATAGTCGGCGGCGCTGGGGGTCGGCGGGATCACGGGGGAAGACATGGGGGCCACCATTTTCGCGGTTTGTCAGGCTGGCGATTTCATATAGGAGGCGGGGCAGAACTGCGAGGGTCAGGCTGTCACATGTCGCACAATACGTTTGGCCATCTTTTCCGCGTGACGACCTGGGGCGAGAGCCACGGGCCTTCGCTCGGCTGCGTGATAGATGGGTGCCCGCCGGGGCTGGCGCTGGACGAGGCGTTCATCCAGGGTTTCCTCGACAAGCGCCGGCCGGGGACGTCGCGCTTCGTCACGCAGCGGCAGGAAGCCGACCTGGTGAAGATCCTCTCCGGCGTCTTCGAGGATGACCGCACCGGCGGGCCGGTGACGACGGGTACGCCGATCAGCCTGATGATCGAGAATACCGACCAGCGATCGAAGGACTACCGCGAGATCCGCGACCGCTACCGGCCGGGGCATGCGGACTATGCGTATGACGCGAAATACGGCGTGCGGGATTATCGCGGCGGTGGGCGGTCCTCAGCGCGGGAGACGGCGGCGCGCGTGGCGGCGGGCGCGGTGGC
>JBGTKE010000018.1:0-2271 GCA_041744775.1 Hyphomonas sp.
AACACCGACCACACGCTCGAAGAAGTCGGCCAGCAATTCTCGGTCACCCGCGAACGCATCCGCCAGATCGAAGCGAAGGCGCTGCGCAAGCTGAAACACCCGAGCCGGTCCCGGAAGCTGCGAAGCTTCCTGGATACCTGACCGGCGAATGCGGGTCGTTCAGCCTGAGGGCAGCCGCGGCAGTCTCAAGTGGCTGCAGAAGGCAATTGAACAGGGCGGGGCTATGCTCCGCCCTGCTGCGCTTCCAGATATACGCTGGGTCTCGCCCCTCCGGGAAGATCAGTTCGCGGAATACCGGGACAGCGCCTTCCTCGAACGGATCGGCCAAGGCCATCTGGCTCAAGCGCTTGCAGAATTCTGGCCGCGTGGCGGTCCGCAATGGGACGCGCTCGGTCTCGCCGGGGACAAGCCAGTGCTGGTGGAAGCGAAGGCGCACGTGCGCGAGTTCTTCTCGCCCGCCTCCCAGGCTTCGGAAGCGTCGTTGACGAAGATCTCTGCGTCACTGCAAGACGTCGCCGCGCGCCTGGGCGCCCGGCCGGGAGCGGACTGGTCGAAAGTCTTTTTCCAGTACGCTAATCGGATGGCGCATCTGGATTTCCTGCGCCGCAACGGCGTTGACGCTCACCTTCTGTTCGTAAGCTTCCTGAACGATGCGGACATGAAAGGGCCTTGCCACATCGCAGAATGGCACGTTGCCTTCGAGGCCGCGAATTACACGTTGGGATTGCCGACGCGACACTCGTTGCAACGATACGTTCACCACGTTTATCCCGATGTGTCCCTGCTTTAGCATTTGTCGACAGCCTCGCGATTGATAATGGCAAACTTTGCCATTATACATTGTCGCAGTGAGGAGCCTCGCCATGGCCACAATGAACATCTCCCTGCCGGACCAGATGAAAGCCTGGGTCGAAGCGCAATCTGCAGATGGCAAGTATGCCAATTCCTCGGACCTGATCCGCGACCTGATCCGCCGCGAGCAGATCAAGCAGGAGAAGATTGCGGCGATGCAGGTCCTTCTCGATGAGGGGGAAGCCAGCGGCTATGTCGAGATGTCTATAGAAGAGATTTTCCAGACGGTTCGGGCCCGGGCTGGCCTGTGAATGTTCGCATTTCGCGACAGGCGCTCAGCGACCTGCAAGCCATCTACCGTCAAGGCGTTCGCCAATTCGGAGAGCAGCAGGCGACCGCCTATCAGCAGGCGCTGAACGAAGCTTTCCGGTTCATTGCCGCGTTCCCGAACGCAAACCGGGCTCGCGCGGAGTTTGCAAAACCGTATCGTATCCATCGCCACCAGGCGCACTTGATCTTCTATCGGGTGGAGGATGACGAGGTGCATATTACCCGCATCCGCCACGGCCACGAAGACTGGAACCCGAACGGCTGAAGCGGCACGGCTCCGCAGAAATTCAGGATTTATTCTTGTGCGTCAGGTAACTAACGCGCGCGCCGGGCGTTGCTAGGCAGCAAATCTCGAATCCAAGTCGACCCGCCCTCAAACCAGGACCTGTGCCCATGCGCGTGAAGATCGATGCTTCGCTCTCCTACCATTTTGCGCAAGCCGCGGATGTCGTGCTGGCGCTGGAGGCGATCCGGGCGGAGGATCAGCGGGTAGTCTTCGACCAGCTCACGCTCTCTCCTGCTTGCCCGCTGACGCTCGCGGATGGGCCGGAACTCCTGGGCCGGCGGCAATGGACGACGGCAAGCGGCGAGGTAACGATCCGCTACGAGGCGATCGTCGATGTCACGCGCGGCCACGTCAACGTCGCGGGCCTCTACGTGCCGCTGCGGCGCGACCTGCCGCATGAGGTGATCACCTACCTGATGCCAAGCCGGTACTGCGAGTCGGACCGGCTCGCGCCGTTTGCCGAAAGCCAGTTCGCCTCCGGCGCGCAGGGCGGAAACCAGGTGCTGGAAATGGCGGACTGGATTTACCGCAATTTCGAATACGCCCCCGGCACCAGCGATGCGACGACGACCGCCACCGACAGCTTCCTGATGCGCCGCGGCGTCTGCCGGGATTTTGCGCACACGCTGATCAGCTTCTGCCGCGCCGTCGGCATTCCGGCGCGGATGGTGTCGGCCTATGCGCCGGGGATCAATCCGCCGGATTTCCATGCGGTCGTCGAAGTCTGGCTGGACAATGCCTGGCACCTGATTGATCCGACGCGGCTCTCCTCGGAAGACAGCCTCGTGCGCATCGCTGTCGGCCGCGACGCGACCGATATCAGCTTCATGACGATCTTCGGCGCCGCCGAACTGCGCGACCAG
>JBGTKE010000019.1:0-3588 GCA_041744775.1 Hyphomonas sp.
ACAGGGCGACTGCCGTGACGGCATGCGCATAGGCGAGCGCCGCGCGCTGCGAGGCCGGCAATTCCGACGGGTCCACGTCGCCGAGCACCTCCCGCGCCTCCTGCGACGGCGGCTTCGCCAGGTAGGGCTCGCCGCGCTGCAGCTCAGGCTCGCCGCACCCGGACAAGGCGAGGCACAGCGCCAGACTTCCCGCCATCCAGATCTGCCGCATCGCCTGCCTCCGTAACTGTTCCGGAGACGCTAGCCCGCGAGACGCTGAACGAAAACCCTTCAGCTGGAGGCGCCGGCGCACCAGTCGGGCTTCTTCTCGCGTCCGTCATAGTCCCAGGTCCTGTGCGTTCCGCCGGCGACCAGCAGCGTGCCGACATCCCTGCCGGCGATCTCCAGCCGCACGACCGCTCGTTCGTACCGATCGGTCCCGCGCGTCTCGCTGACGATCACTTGCTTGCCGCGCGTCAGCTCCAGCGCCGCTTCCTTCGCCTCGAAACCGAGCACGCGCTCGCTCTCGCACTTGGCGCCGCCACGCTGCTTCATCGAACCGGTCTCCGGCGAATCGATGCCGTGAAGACGAAACTTCGTACCGTCCGAAAGCCGCCCGGAATCACCGTCCGACCAGTAGACCGTGAGCGGAATTTCGGTCGCTGCGGTGGCCGCCGATGCTGACGGCGCCTGCGAAGCGAAATACGCCCCCCCGGCTATCATCACGAGCAGCACCCCTGCTCCGGCAAGATAGTTCAGCGGTGTACGGATGGGCATGTCGGGCTCCTCTCAGACTTCCTGTCGGAAGCCAGAGGAGCCCTGAGAGGGTTACCGGGCGGTTAAGACTTACCGGGTCGCGACCGGATGATCGCCGGAATAGTCATAGAAGCCCTTGCCGGACTTCTTGCCGAGCCAGCCGGCCTCAACGAATTTCACCAGCAGCGGGCAGGGCCGGTACTTGGTGTCTGCGAGCCCGTCATGCAAAACCTGCATGATCGACAGGCAGGTATCGAGGCCGATGAAGTCCGCCAGTTGCAGCGGCCCCATCGGATGGTTCGCGCCGAGCCGCATCGCTGTATCAATCGACTCGACGTTCCCGACACCTTCATACAGCGTATAGATTGCCTCGTTGATCATCGGCATCAGCACGCGGTTGACGATGAAGGCCGGATAGTCCTCCGCATTGGTCGTCGTCTTGCCGATCCGCTCGGCAAAGGCGATCGCTGTTTCAAACGTTTCCTGATCCGTATTCAGCCCACGGATCACCTCCACCAGCTTCATCAGCGGCACGGGATTCATGAAGTGCAGGCCGATGAACCGCTCCGGCCGGTCGGTGACCGACGCGAGCCGGGTGATCGAGATCGAGGACGTGTTGGTTGCCAGATAGGTGTGCGCCTGTACGACTTCGCAGAGCGACCGGAAAATTTGTTCCTTCACGTCGCGCTTCTCGGTCGCCGCCTCGATCACCAGATCGGCGGCTTCCTGCGCCTTCATCTCGGTCGACGTGCGCACGCGCTTCAACGCCGCCATCATCTCGTCCGGTGTGATGATCTCGCGCGCAACCTGGCGGCGCATGTTCGCCTCCATCGTGGCTGCGCCCTTTGCGAGGGCGGCTTCCGAAACGTCCGTCAGCACCACGTCATAACCGGCCAGCGCCGAGACATGCGCAATCCCGTTGCCCATCTGCCCGGCGCCGATGATGCCGACTGTCCTGATTTCCGCCATGACCACTGTCCCTGAACACCTGTTGAAACCGCCCGTTATACCCGTTTGTGCAGCGCAGCAAAGTGCGGACTTGCAGGACTGCCACCCGGATAAGCGTTGACAGGCGGCTTGGCTTTCCTAGGCTCTGCCCGGGCACAGACGAAGGGACACGTCATGAAGGCCAGAACCGCTCGAGCATTGGCCCTCCTGCTGGCGATCAGCCTTGCGGCCTGTTCCATCGCGCCCGACCCCGCACGACCCGAAGCGGAAGCTTCATTCGATTTCAGCGACCATCTTGCGGGCAAGACGCTGCTCTTCGTTGGTGCGCACCCGGACGATGAACAGGCGGCCAATGCCTTCATGGCCGAAGCCTGTCTCTTCAACGGCGCCTCCTGCCATTACACCGTCGTCTCCGAGGCGCGCAGCTATGGCTGTTACCTGACGCTCGGCATGACGGATCCTGCGGCCTGCTCAGACCTGCGCCGCGAGGAAATGCGCGCCTCGGCTGCCCTGACAAACGGCACCGTCACCTTTTTCGGATGGGACGATCTCTTCTATGCCCACGACAATGCCGGCCTGGACCGCAACATTGAAGCCTGGGCCGCAAAACAGGGCGGGCGCGAAACCCTCGTCGCCCGCTTCGCCGCCGAACTCGACGCCGTGGAACCCGACATCGTCTTCAGCCTCGACCCGCGCCACGGCGTCACCTGCAACCCCAATCACCGCGCCGTGTCGATCCTGCTGATGGAGGCGATCGGCTCACTCGCCGCCCCGTCCCGTCCCGAGCTCTGGTTCGAGAACGATTTCATGTTCATTGAGCAGATGACGGAAGAGGAACGCGCGCTGTACACCGAGAAAGCCGGATACGCCTGGCCGGCCGATGACCCGCCCTTCGTCTGGTATGACGGCAACCGTGTGCTCCCGAATGGACGCACGCCCTTCGACTATGTCGCCGACACGCTGAAGGCCCATGCGTCCCAGTATCCCGGCATCGCGGACGGCAGCGAAGACGCCCTTCCCCCGGCCGACGCGCGGCGCGTGCCGCTGGTCCGTGCCGCCGGCATCGACGCCTCGCGCGATCTCTGCTCGGCTCTGGACCTCGACTTTCCGACCTTCGACATCGTCGGTTATCCGGACACGGACTAACCGGGCCTCTCCGGACCGGAAGTCAGTTGCCGCGCCGGATTTCGGCCGCGAAACAACCATGCATGGCGTTATGGGCATGAATGTAGGCAACGTCCGGCCGGTCCAGCGCCTGCTCGATCTTGGCTTTCAGTTCGCCGTTCCAGCCCATGTCTGCGCCCGCGAGCATGCCCTCCTCGCTGAACAGGCGCAGCGCAATCGGACGGTTGGCAAACACAGGCGGCAGCTCGTTCCGGAACGTGTTCGCGGCCGCTGCGCCTTCGCGCACATAAACCGCATACCGGGACGCATACGGCGTCGGCGCGCTGTGGCTTTCATGGTTGAGGAGCAGGACCGTCTCGCCCGGCTCGGCGTCTTCCAGCGTGATGCGGCAGGGATAGCCGGGCTTGGAGTCCGCAGTCTTGCGGACGATGTTCTGCAGGCTGAGCACATCGTCCGGAAGCCCGAACAGGTGCGAGAAGGAATCGGGCGAAAGGCCGGTGATGACGAAGGACATGGGAAGGCGCTCCTGTGTTGCTGGAGCCTGAATTTCGCACCTCGCCGGCCGCTGTTGCCACCCGATGCTTGCGGCCGGAACAGAAAAAGCCCGCACCGGAGGCGCGGGCTTCATTCAATTCAATCCGGCAAAGTCGATCAGACCGACTTCGTCAGTTCCGGCACGGCAACGAACAGGTCGGCCACGAGGCCGTAATCCGCCACCTGGAAGATCGGGGCTTCCTCGTCCTTGTTGATCGCGACGATGATCTTGGAATCCTTCATGCC
>JBGTKE010000020.1:0-2936 GCA_041744775.1 Hyphomonas sp.
GAGGGTCGCGCCGGCCTTCAGCTGGTCGCGCGAGCCGCCGACACAGGCGAGGCGGACGATGTCGCCGTCGCGGTCGGTCCGCTCGAGGATGCGGGTCTCGCCGCCGGCCAGTTCTGCATCCTCGCAGCTGTCGACCAGCGCTTCGATCAACTCAGCCTGGGCTTCGACCCGGGCTTCGAACTCCGGCCCGAAGCGGGTCTCCATGATCTTCTCGATCTCGGCGGCGCTGGCTTCGATACGGCGCTCGAGCACCTTCATCCGCGCCTCGGTCTGCTGGTCGATACGTTTGTCCAGGCGGTCTGAATGCCCTTCCAGCCGGATCTCCATCTGCTCCGCGCGAGCCTCGATCGCGGCCGCCCTGGCTTCCATCCGCATCTCGAAATCTTCGGCCCAGGCCTCGATCTCGGCTTCGGACATGTTGGAGAAATCCATCGACAGGCTTTCCATGGCGCTGGCGACGCCAATGCTGGCGCCCAAGCCGGCGAGTTCCGTGCTGAGGCGGATGATCTCGATGAAATCCGGATCGCTGGTCAAGTCGGTCATGGCGCCGAGCACCGCAGGGCCGGTCAGCTCGGCGATGTCCAGGTCGAGCTGCCGTGTGAGCGCATCGACTTCCGGCGGCGTGGGCGGCTGCGGGATCACTTTCGCCATCGGGTCGCCTAGCAGGACAATCTGGCGGTCGGCGTCATCGCCGCTGATCCAGAGCGAGCCGGATTCGATGCGGATTTCATGGCCATCGTCGCCGAATTCGGCGGCCGCGGCGACGGAGGCGGTGAGGGCCAGCGTCGAGACGCCGAACAGGAGGGCGGCGCCGAAGCCGATCATGCGGCGGCGGGACGAAGGGGCGGGGTAGGTCATGCGGGTCAGTCTTTCCTTGAGGGCGTGGGTCAGGGGCAGACGGCCTGCGGCAATTGCCGGTTCGGGCAGGTGCAGCCGGGCCGCCTTGATCAGGGTGGACCCGTAGGCGTGCGGGCTGGTCTGGCAGCGGGCGAGGACATCAGCGTCGCAGGCGGCTTCCTGATCAGTCCGGAACGCGTTCCGGGCAATGTAAGCCAGCGGGTTGAACCACATCGCCGCCACGAAGAGTTCAGAGACCTGCAAGGCCCAGAGATCGCCGCGCCGCACATGCATCAGTTCATGGGCGAGCGCAGCGCGCGCTTCCATCGGCGTGTAGTCGTCCTCGAACCAGGCCGGCATCACGATAACGGGGCGAAATAGTCCGGTCACGAATGGACCGCGTGAGATCAGGCTCGCGACGATGCGCGGCGGGCGGCGCAGGCCCGCTTCGGCGGCCAGCCGGGTCACAAGGTCGGACATCGGCGCGGAGACCGGCATGGCCTCGCGGTCGACCGTGCGCATGAACTGCGCCTGGGCGATGAAGCTGCGCGCGGCGAGGATAACCGCGCCGGCGATCCAGGCGGCGGCCGCCAGAATCAGGCCGGTCGTCAGCAGATCATCGGTCCAGCTAGCGCCTGGGGCAATGATTGCGGCTTCGGCCGCTGCCGGCTCCCAGGCCGGCGCCGTGTCACCCATGTGGCGCATTCCGGCATTGACGAAATGGACGGCAGGTTCAGCGGCGGGGGCTTCGGCCAGCACCTCCGGCGAACGGGCGGCGCCAAGGTCAAGCCCCAGGATTGAGAATGGTGTCGGCAGCGGCGGCAGGAACAGCCGCACGACCGGTATCGTCCAGAGCAGATAGGCTACGCCGGCCCCGAACTGGCGGGCAACCGGGCGGCGCAGCATCAGCACCACCAGGATCAGCACCGAAACCGCGAGTAGCGCTTCGAGTGCATGCGAGAAATCTCCGTTCAGAATGGCGTGGATCATTTCTTCAGCTCCCCCAGGAGTTTCTCGAGTGCAGCGATATCGTCACGTGTCAGGCCCCGGCTGTCGGCGAGGTGGGCGACCAGCGGGGCGGCGCGGCCCGAGAAGACACGGTCGATGAACTGCGTCGCGGCTTCGGCCTTGTATTCGTCTTCCTTGATGGCCGGATAATAGAGGTAGCGCCGGCCGTCCTCAACGGTGGTCAGCGCGCCCTTTTCGACGAGCCGGGCGAGGAAGGTTTTCACCGTGCGCACGTTCCAGTCGCGCCCGTCACCGAGCGCGTCATGAACGTCGCTCGCGGCGAGCCCCGGGCTGGCCCAGAGCACATCCATGACCTCGAGTTCGGAAGCGGATATCTGCATCATGCTCCACCTGTTTATGACTACAAGCGTGGTCTTATCGTTGACTACAGGCGTGGTCAATAGGGCCTTGATGAAATCCCGGTAAGGCGAAGTTCCGCAGCCCGGGGGCGCACGTGCCCTTCAATTCCGGGATTCCCTCCTGTAGGGTCTCAGCCAGTCGCGTAACCGTTTCCGGACCGACTTGGGAGTATGAAGCATGAAACCTGGAATCCTCGCGGCCCTGGTTCTTGCCATCCTTCCCGCCGGCTGCGAATCGCCGGGCGCCTACGGACCCATCCTCGGCGAAATCCTGACCCAGCCGGGCGGCGCGCTGACGGCCGCCGAGATCGATGCCGGACTGCGCGAGGCGCTGACCCTCGGCACCGGCAATGTCGCGGGCCGCCTTGGCCGCGAGAACGGATATTTCGGCGACGCGCGCATCCGCATTCCGCTGCCGAAGACCTACCGGGATCTCCAGAAGAACCTCGCCGTCATCGGCGCCAGCGGTCCGCTCGATGATGTCGAACTGCGCCTCAACCGAGCCGCCGAGGCCGCCGTGCCGGAAGCGCGCACGCTGATTGTCAGCGCCGTGCGCAGCATGACGATCGAGGACGCGCTCGCCGTCCTGCGCGGCGGCGACACGGCCGCCACGGATTTCCTCCGGGCCCGGACGGAGACGCAGCTGAAGACCGCCTTCACGCCGCATGTGCGCACCGCGCTCGCCCAGTCCGGCGCCTTCACCGCGCTCGAATCCTATGCCAGCAGCGCCGG
>JBGTKE010000021.1:0-9961 GCA_041744775.1 Hyphomonas sp.
CGGCGGCGCGGCCGTTTGGGAGAACGGCGCCGAGCGGGCCGCGCGGCCGGGTGACGTGCTGATCCTTGTGCGCGAGCGGCGCGGCGGATTGTTCGAGGCGGTGATCAACGCGCTGAAGAGTGCCGGTGTACCGGTGGCGGGCGCCGACCGTCTTCAGCTGGCGGACTATATCGGTGTGCAGGACTGCCTGAACCTGATGCGATTTGCGGTGCTGCCGTCACGGGACCTGGCGCTCGCCGAAATCCTGCGGGGACCTTTCGCCGGCCTCGTGGACGATGACCGCTACCTGTTCGAACTCGCGGCGGGACGCCAACCGGGCGTAACGCTCTGGGACAGGGTGCGCGCGAGCGTGGATGCAGACGTCATGCGCGTCACGGTCTTTCTGGAGTCACTTGTCGCCAAGGCAGGCTTGCCGCCTTTCGAATTCCTGTCATCGGTCCTGGATAACCCGGACGCCGCCGGTCACACGGGCTGGACCAAGCTGAATGCACGGCTGGGGACACCGGCGCGTGATCCGGTCGAAGCCCTGCTCGCCCGCGCGCTGGCGCATGATGCGGCCGGGCCATCTTCGCTGCAACTGTTCGTGGCTTCGCTTGAAGCGACTCCGGTTGAGATCAAGCGCGACCTTGCAGAAGCCGGTGAAGAAGTCCGGGTCATGACCGTGCATGGATCCAAAGGCCTTCAGGCGCCGATCGTGATCCTGCCGGATACGACCTCCAAGCCGAAACTTTCCAGTGACGCGATCCTGTCCGTGGACGGAGCGCTGGTCTGGTCGCCGCGCAAGGAATCCGACATCGAGCCGGCAGCGCGGGCGAGGATGATTGCCGAAGCCAAGGCGCATGAGGAGCACCGGCGGCTCCTATATGTGGCTCTGACGCGCGCACAGGACCGGTTGCTGGTCGCCGGATACTGGTATGGATCGAACGGGGAAGCCGCCAAAGGATATCATGACGATTCCTGGTACGCACTGTGCCGGACCGCGATGGAACAGCTGCCGGCCGGGGAACTGGAGGATGGTGTGCTGGAGTTCGGCGCGCCTGCGGGGGGGATGGATAAAGCCGGGCGTGCCGGCTCAGAGCCTGTACCGCTTCCCGAATGGGCGCTGCGTGCACCGTTGCCGGATGTGGTGACGCGGCGGTTGACGGCGCCGACGGGCCTGCTGGAACCCAGGACGCGCGTGTTGGCACCCTTCGATCCGAAGCGGGAGGCGCGCCTCAAGCGCGGGCGGCTGATCCACAGTCTGCTGCAGTATCTTCCGGAGCTTCCAGTCTCGGCACGTCACGCTGCGGGCACGGCTTTCCTTGCACGAGAGCCGGGACTGACGAACGCGCAGAAGGCGGAAATGCTTCGCTCGGCTGAAGCGATTCTCAACGATCCGGCGTTGTCCGAGCTTTTCCAGCCGGGGGGCAGGGCCGAGGCCAGCGTGATCGGCACATCGACCAAATTGCCGAAGGGCCTCGTCATCAACGGCCGGGTAGACCGGCTGGTGATCACGCCGACCCGGGTTCTGGTGATCGACTTCAAGACCGACCAGCCCGCTCCGGATGACGTTTCCGCGGTTGCGGACGGCTACATCACGCAGATGGCTGCCTATTCCGCCGTGCTGGAATCGGCTTTTCCGGGGCGGGAAGTGGTCGCTGTGCTGTGCTGGACCGACGGGCCGAAAATGATGCGGATCCCGCCGGAAATGCTGTCAGAATCCCTCAACACTGCCTTGAGGGTGGTTTGACAGGGACATAGAGTCCCTATGTATCAGGTTCCCAATTCGGGCCGCAGAAGGAGCCGGAACAATGTCTGACATGGATGTAAGCGATGACGAATTCGATGTGCTGCTCGGCGCATCCGATGTGCCGGTCGTGGTCGATTTCTGGGCGGAATGGTGTGGGCCCTGCAAGCAGATGGCGCCGCATATCGAGGCGGTGGCCGCCGAACTCGACGGCAAGGTGAAGATCGTCAAGCTGAACGTCGACGATTTCCCGCTGGTCGGCGCCAAGTATGGCGTGCGCGGCCTGCCAACGATGCTGCTGTTCAAGCAGGGCAAGGTGGCGGCTACGCACAATGGTGCGATGAACCGGCAGGCGCTTGCGAACTGGATCAGCCAGTCGCTGTCGTAACGGCCCGGTCGCTCGTCAGGGAGATGAACACGTCTTCCAGATCGGGCGACTTCGTTGAAAGATCGGCGACACTGATGCCGGCCGCGCGCGCTTTCTCAAGCAGGCGCCCGATGCCGGTTTCGGCTGTCTTGAATGTGATCGCGAGGGTGCCGTCGGGCCTGAGTTTGGGATCATGCATCGCAAGTTCGGGCGGGATGGCGGTGAGCGCTTCCCGCGGCGTGATGATCAACGTCTTGTAGTCGAGGCGCGACAGCAGTTTGGCGGTTGGCTCGCAGGCGATGATTTCGCCGTGATTGACGATGGCGATGGAATCGCAGAGCTCCTCGGCCTCTTCGAGATAGTGCGTCGTCAGAATGATCGTGGTGCCCCTGGCGTGGAGTTCGCGCACATAGTCCCACATCAGGCGGCGCAGTTCGACGTCCACGCCGGCCGTGGGTTCATCGAGGATGAGAACGGGGGGATTGTGGACGAGCGCCTTGGCGACCATCAGCCGGCGTTTCATGCCGCCGGAGAGCTGGCGGACATAGGCGTCTTTCTTGTCGCCGAGGCCGAGCGCCGTGAGAATCTCTACCGAGCGCCGCTCCGCTTTGGGCACGCCGTAGAAGCCCGCCATCAGTTCCAGCATCTCGAACGGCGTGAAGAAGGGGTCGGCGACGACTTCCTGGTTCACGACGCCGATGGCGGCGCGGCTCTGGCGGGGGTGCGCATCGATATCGAGGTCCCAGATGCGGGCTGTGCCGGACGTTTTCTTGACGAGTCCCGCGAGGATATTGATGAAGGTCGACTTGCCGGCCCCGTTGGGCCCCAGGAGGCCGAAGATCGTGCCCGTAGGTATCTCGAGAGAGATGCCGTTGAGCGCCAGCTTTTCCGGCATTCTGCCGGTCCCAGCATAGGTTTTCCGCAGGTCGCGGACTTCGATGGCAAATCTGGGAGTTGGCATGGCGGTCTTTCGTCGCGGCATTCGGCACGCCTTGCAAGCCGGCAGCCCAGACTCTAGTTAGGGATCAGGTTGTACAGGGGCAAGGCGCCCCTCGCGACAGGTCCTCTGGAGTCCACAAGATGCCCCGCAAGCGTGATGCCTTCACCCCGCCGGAAATCTCGATGGTCACCAGCCACAAGGTGTCGTGCAATGGGGGCGGCGGTGCGCTCGGGCATCCGAGGGTCTGGTACGAAATGGGCGACGAGGACTTCGTCGAGTGCAAGTATTGCGACCGCCGGTTCGTGCTGATCGGCGGGACCCAAGATCCATTACGTCCGAAATAGCCGTTCAACCCGGGAACCAGGCCAGGCCCATGCATGTCCTGATTTCAGGCGGAGGTATCGGCGGGCTGACGTCCGCTCTGGCGTTCCAGAAGCTGGGGCATCAGGTCACCGTCCTCGAACAGTCCCACGTCCTGGAAGAAGTCGGCGCCGGCCTGCAGATCAGCCCGAATGGCATGCGGGTGTTCGAAGCGCTGGGCGTCAGCGCGCGGGTCGAGAAGGATGCGTTCCGGCCGAGGTCGCAGGAGCTGCGGTTCGGAAAGGGCGGCGCCCGTATACTGACGATTCCCCTGCGGGAAGCCTCGCACGCGCGGTGGGGCGGGGAGTACGTGCATGTGCACCGGGCCGATCTTGTGGAGGCGCTTGGTGGCGCGTTGCAGGACCGACAGGCGGGCGCTGTCCGGCTTGGGCGCCGGGTTGTGTCCTATTCACAGGATGACGCGCAGGTGACCGCACACCTCGACACGGGCGAAACGATCAGCGGCGATCTCCTTGTGGGCGCCGATGGCATTCACTCCGCCATCCGGGCCCAGATGCTCGGGCCGGACAAGCCACGCTATACGGGCCATGTCGCTTGGCGGGCGGTGGTGCCGGTTTCGGAGCTGGGCGCTTACGCGCCGCCGGAGTCGGCTTGCGTCTGGGTAGGGTCCAAGCGCCATGCCGTGACTTACAGGCTGCGGAGGGGGAGCCTCGCGAATCTGGTGGCCGTGGTCGAGTCCAGGGAGGCGCACGCGGAATCCTGGACGGCGACGGGTGGGCGCGAGCAGGCGCTCAAGGACTTCAAACGCTGGTCACCGGTGATCCGGACGATTCTCGAGAAAGCAGTGACGCTGAATCGCTGGCCGCTGTACGACCGGATGCCGCTGGAAAAATGGTCGGATGGCCGGGTGGTGCTGCTCGGCGATGCCTGCCATCCGATGCTGCCCTTTCTCGCGCAGGGCGCGGTGATGGCCATCGAGGACGGGTACGTGCTTGCCCGGCTGGTCACGAAGAAAGAGACGATCGAGGCGGCGCTCGGCGCATATGAGGCCATCCGGAAACCCCGCACGTCGCGCGTGCAGGCCGGCGCGCGGCAGAACGCTGCGCTGTTCCATCGCGGCGACCCGATCAGCCAGCTTGCGACCTACGGACCGATCTGGCTCGCCGGGCAGCTGCTGCCATCGTTTGCACATGGTCAATATGATTGGATCTATGCTCACGACGTGACGGAGATGCCGGATACCGCTGGCTGAACTGTCGCAGCCATGAAAAATGACGGGAGACGGCGCATGCTTTCGGTACTCGATCTTTTCCGGATCGGCATTGGCCCGTCCAGCTCGCACACGGTCGGCCCGATACGGATCGCGGGACGGTTTCTTCAGGAACTTGAGCAAACCGGCGTGGTCGGGGCAGTCGAGCGGATCGACGTCGAACTCCAGGGATCTCTGGCGCTGACCGGCGCCGGGCACGCGACGCCGAAAGCGGTGATGCTGGGGCTCTTGGGGCTCGATCCTGAAACACTCGATCCGGAGGATGCCGAAAACAAGGTTGCGGCGCTTGAATCGCGTGCGATGTTGTCCTTGCCCGGCGGCCGGACGATTCCGTTTGATGCGGCGCGTGACATTCGTTTTGCCTATGACGTGCTGCCCAAGCTGCATCCTAACGGCATGCGCCTGCGGGCCTTCGGCGAGGCAGGGGAGACACTTGCCGACAGCACCTGGTACTCGACTGGAGGCGGCTTCATCGCCTCTCAGCGACAGCTGGAGCGCCCGGTGCGGGACGATATCGTGCCGGGGGGACCCGAGGTGCCGCACCCGTTCATCTCGGCGACCGAGCTTCTCGGTATCTGCCACGCGACCGGGGCTTCGATCGATGCCGTGATCATGGCGAACGAATCGGCGATGCGGACGGCCGATGAGACCGGCGCTGCTCTCGACCGGATAGCCTCGGTGATGATGGCGTGCATCGACCGCGGTCTCTCACGCACTGGCATCCTTCCGGGCAGTCTCAAGGTGAGGCGGCGGGCGCCCGAGATTTGGCAGAAACTGACCAGCGGGCCGCCGTCGAATGAACGAGAACAGCTTTTTGACTGGCTGAACGTCTATGCCATGGCAGTGAATGAGGAGAATGCGGCAGGCGGACAGGTGGTGACCGCACCGACAAATGGCGCCGCCGGAATCATACCGTCGGTCATCCGGCACTATTGCTGGGATTCGGAGGACAGGTTTGTCCGCGTCCGGAAGTTCCTGCTGACCGCAGGCGGCGTGGGTCTGCTCTACAAGCAGCGCGCCTCGATCTCGGGCGCGGAGATGGGCTGCCAGGGCGAGGTTGGCGTGGCCTGCTCAATGGCGGCGGCGGGACTTGCGGCCGTGTGGGGCGGCACGCCGCAACAGGTGGCGAATGCCGCCGAAATCGGCATGGAGCACAATCTGGGTCTGACCTGCGATCCGGTGGGCGGGCTTGTCCAGATTCCCTGTATCGAGCGCAACGCGATCGGGTCGGTCAAGGCCGCCAATGCCGCCCGCCTTGCGCTTCATTCGCTGGAGCAGACGAAAGTGTCGCTGGATCAGGTGATCGAAACGATGCGCCAGACGGGCATGGACATGTCGTCGAAATACAAGGAGACGAGCCAGGGGGGGCTGGCCGTCAATGTCGTCGAGTGCTGAGCGCTCAGTCGGAAGACAGCGCGCGCAGGACTTTGGCCATTGATTCGAGTTTGGGCACCGAGTTCGTCCGGTCGATCAACGTGTGGCACCGGGCGCGGGCGTCGGTGACAGGATCGCGTTTGTCCGACGTGCCGGTTTCTGCGTCCTGGAACAATTCAGCGATCGGTACGCGCAGCACGCGGGCGACACTGGCGAGCATGCCGGCGCTCAGGCGATTGGTGCCGGTTTCGTATTTCTGGAGCTGTTGATGGCTGATCCCGAGCTCCTGACCCAACTCCGATAGGGTGAAATTCTGGGACGTCCGCAGCTCCCGGATCTTCTCTCCGACCATCTGGTCGATTCGGGTGGGAGAACGCGAACCGGCAATTCGTGTATCATCCTGCATTTTTTCTACCTTTTGGCTATTTTTTCTTTTTTCATCCACCAATAAGTGGAAGGCAAGTTGGTCAGTATAGTAAAATTCGTTATGCTGGCTCGGCTTGTAAGGTGTCCTGTGTTCAACAGGATAAGGATCGTGACACACAGGGTGTCATCAGTAGTCCTTTTTCCAGCGCACCGAAACGCGTGAATCACCCGTCGAACTTGTCTCGGACGACACAGAAACCTGCGGCCTCGGTTGCCATTCGACTTCGACAGAATTGCCTGCCGCGCCTTGTGTCGTCACCTCGAGGTAGACGTCCGGAGCAAGGTACTGGCCGACACCAAGCTCCGCATTTCCGGTATTGTCCACGCCGAAACGCAGCCGGTCCACTCCCAGACCTGACTGGATGGCGCCGATCGGGTCTATTCCCGACTCGCGGCCGGCGAGACGCGCGAAGGAGGAGGCCAGCTCCGCCGCCTCGAGCGCCGTCAGGTCAATCGACGAGCGTCCGAACAGCATGCGCGACAGGATCTCGTCTTCCGGAAGCGACGGTGTGCTGGAAAGTTCAATCGTCGGGCGGGACAGCGTACCGCCGACATCTGTGCGCACCGAAAAGCCGTCCAGATCGCGGGTCGCCGAGATCGCCAGGCGGGCCGATTTCAGAGGGCCGTCGAAATTGATCAGGCCGCTGTCAAATACGAACGGACGCCGGGCCAGTTCGAGCGTGCCGCGCACGAGGGTGGCGCGACCATTCAGCAACACATTGTCCGGTGTCCCGGTGACGTCCAGATTGACCCCCCAGTCGCTATCTAGGCCGCGCCCGTGAACGAAAACGCCGCGCGCCGCCGAAATGTTCAGTCCAAGCCGGATCGGCTTTTTCAGCACCGTGTCGTGCGCGCCATTCGGATCGTCCGTGGTCCAGCGCACATTCAGTGTACGGATAGAGCTGTCCGAGGCGTTGTTGATGTTGAACCGGGCGTCGTTGACGGTGAGCGCGCCGCTGAGCACCCGGTCTTCTGCGCCCTCGGTGAGCTTAGCATTTCCTGAAATGCGCGCTTGATCGCCGAGACGGTCATAGACCAGGATCCGGTCGAGGGCGACATCGACGCCGGATTCAGTCTCCGCAAGCCGGCCATTCAAGGTGAGCCTTCCGCCGCTTGTTCCCGCACCCGTTCCGGTCAGGGTGAGGACTTCGTTTTCATAGCCCGCGACAAGGTCAAGATCCTTGAGGCTAAGGCCGGTCGCGCCGTATTCGTAGAAGCCGCTCGTGATGTTGGCGCTGGATTTGATCGCCGGCCTGTCGAACGTTCCCGACACTTCTGTCCGGCTTCGGAGATTTCCGCCGATGTCGTGCCCGTAGGCCAAGGCAAGCAGTCGCAGGGATTTCAAGTCGCCATTGACGTCGGCCAGCGCTTCGAGCGGGCGGTCTTCATCAATGCGGACCAGGCCCGTAGGTGAGGCGAGCATGGGCAGGCGGCCAGCCGCATTTGCCTTGAGATCGGGTCCGTAAGTTGATTGAGCCGTCCAGGTGAATGCTCGCCTGTCGAGACGGCCGGTGAGGCCGAATTCAATCTCGGTCGTCAAGCCGGAGACCGCACTCGTGGCCGCCAATTCGAGAACGCCTTCCGGGTTTTCACCATACAGCCGTCCGTTGGCGCGGCCTGAAACGACCGCGTCGATTGCAGGGTATCCGAGCGCCGCCAGCACGGGCGCCGTCGAAAGGTTTTCAAGGGTGAGCGAACTGCTGGTTGTCTCGTTGCCGGGACGCATGCGGGCCTGCAGGTGGCCTCCGAGGAGAGAGATGTCGGCGTCGAGTGTGGGGGCAGGGCCAAGGGACCAGATGACATCCTCACGCGTTGCGACCGCAATGCCTAGAAGCGCGCCGGAAAGGGACAGGCTGCCGGAGGGCGATGCATCTCCAAGCGCTACGAGACCGGAAAAGAGAACGTCGCTATCGGCGCGCGGCAACTTGTCAACGAGGCGGCCCTCGAAGCGATAGCCCTCGGGGGTGGTCTTCACCGCGCCAATCACTTCATCAATGACGAGACGGGAGGTGACCTGGACATCGCGGGCTTCGAACTCTGCGCCGACCGCAAAGGGTCTGTCGCCGGTGCGGCCGCCTGTGCCTTTCAGTTTCAATGTTCCGAAGCGAATGCCGGCGAACTCGAACGTCTCGCCCTGAACATCCAGGTCGGCATCGATCTCGCCGCCATCGGCCAGCACCGCGGATCCGGTGAATCCGATCGACCCGAGCTTGCCGCGGATCCCGTTGAACCGTGTCGTGGAGCCCGATCGGTCCAGCCCGAACGAAGCAGATGAGGCCTGGCCATCTGAACGGCCGGAGAGATTGACCGGGCCTGAAATATCGCCGTCCCGAATGAGTAACTCAGCATTTGCGATGAGATTGGAGACCGTCCGGCCACTGACGACTGCGCTCCCTCCCACGGAACGGGCGATCAGCAGTATGCCGCCGGACCGGGTAGTGAGCTGGGCAGTTACTGATGCCAGATCAATCGGGTTTCCCGACACGTCCAGCGGCTGAAGTTGTTGCAGCGTCAGGCGCAGGTCCGGGCCCTGCGCGCCGTACAAGCGTCCTGTCACTTGCCCTTCCACACCGGGCACTCGTACGTCCAGCCGCCGGATGTTACCGATGTCCGGTTTGATCTGGAGCATGCCGCGCAGCGTGCCCCGGCCCTCTATAAGCGGCTTGATCTGGTTGATGCTGGTCGTCAGGCCCGCGAGATTGAGGTTCAGGCCAAGTTCGAAATCGCCGATTTGTCCCTTCGCCTGGACAAACCCCGATGCCGTGCCGCCGAACCCACCCGGCAGCGCGTCGAGGGACTGGGTGAGTCTCCCGGAGACATTCAGCGTGTTATCTGAAAAGCTGGCTTCGCCGAGCAGCTGCGCGCTGCCGGTTCGATGGGTCACTTCAACCGCGTCAATCAGCACCCGCCGCGAGCCTGCATCGTATACGCCGTTGCCGGACAGGCGCACGTCCTCGCCGATAACGCTGGCAATGGCGGGGTTGCTGGCGAATGCCCGAGTGACGGTCACATCGCCCGTGAAGGGAATGCGGCCGGCTTCCAGACTTGCGGATACAAGTCCGGACACGGATTCGAACGGCAATCCGGAGTCCGCTTTGAGTTCAAGGCGGGTCTCGCCGGAATACTCGTAACCGGCCTCCTTTTTCTGGAGCGTGCCATCCAGGACAATTATTCGCGGAGCTTTCCAGTAGGGCGCGAGTGATGTGAGGTTCGCCGATACGCGTGCAGGTTCGGAAAGTTCAAATTGGTCGGGTCGCGACTTACCGGACAGGTTCAGAGTGCCCGCCGCGACGCGGCCTGCGGCGGTGAAGGAGACGGCAGATTTCTCGAACAAGGCCGTGATATCGACCTCTGCCCGGGGACCGAGAAACTCGGCCAAATTCGCGGACAGTGGCAATGCGGCGGCGTCGAAGCGGATGTTGGCGTCAAGCGCGTTCTTCTCGATCTTGCCGGAGAGGAACACCTTGTCATTTCCGTCAACCGTCAGCCGCGCTTCGCCGCGGCCGTCCTCGAGATCGCCGGCGGCTGTCGCCGTGA
>JBGTKE010000022.1:0-3415 GCA_041744775.1 Hyphomonas sp.
AAAACATCTGATCTCCACCACGGGCAACAGTCCGCATCTTCAGCGATGGCTTGACTGGATTCTGGAGGATCATTCGCCCGAAGGCCTCTCCGGCCAGCTCGCAGAGAATGTCGTGTTCAGAAGCCCTGTCGTGCACACGCCCCAGGAAGGCAAGGCGATTACGATGGGCTACCTGCTCGCCGCCGGAGAAACGCTCGGCAATGACACCTTCCGCTATACACGCGTCTTCGATTGCGGGGACCGCGCCGTGCTCGAATTCGAAACCGAGATGGACGGGATCGCCGTCAACGGCATCGACATGATCGAGTGGGACGCGGATGGTCAGATCACGGACTTCAAGGTGATGGTCCGCCCCCTGAAGGCCATCCAGGCCGTGCACGCCGCGATGGGCGCGATGCTCGCGAAGATGAAAGCCGGCGCGTGAAGGCACCTGTCCTCGAAACGCCGCGCCTTCTTCTGCGCCCGGCGGAAGCGGCGGACCTCGACGCTGCCGCCGCGATGTGGGCGGATGACGGCGTCGTCCGCTTCATCGGCGGCAAGCCGCGCAGCCGGCAGGATGTCTGGTTCGCGCTGCTGCGTTCGGTCGGCCTCTGGGACTTCAAGGGCTATGGCTACTGGGTGGTCACCGACCGCGAAACCGGCGCGTTCCTCGGCGAAGCGGGCTTTGCCGACTTCCAGCGCGGTCTACCGGCAGACCTCGTCCCCGGACCGGAAGCCGGTTGGGCTTTCGGCCGCGCCGCCTGGGGGCGCGGCATTGCCACCGAGGCGATGGCGGCCGCGCACCAATGGCTCGATACCAACCAGCCCGGCGTGAGTTCTTGCGTGATCGAACCGGGTAACCGAAGCTCTGTCCGCGTCGCACAGAAACTCGGCTATCGCCGATCGGGCGAGACGCTGCTCGGCGGCGTGCCTGTCGGCACCTACCGGCGCGGCGCCTGACGCTCCGGCGCGTCCTCCGGTTGCTGCTCGCCTACCTGGCCCGGGCGCCAGGCGCGCAGGAAGTCGAAGAAGGCGATTTCCGGCAGGCCGGGTGAATAGAGGAAGCCCTGCGCCATGGTGCAACCGCGCCGCCGCAGGAACTCCGCCTGCCGCGTCGTCTCCACGCCCTCGGCCACGGTCTTCAGGCCCAGCGTCTCGGCCATCGCTAGGATCATCTCGACAATCGCCGGCGCCTGCCGGTCGGTCTCCAGCGCCGACACGAACTGGCGGTCGATCTTGAACACGTCGAACGGCAGCTGCGTCAGCGTGGCGAGGTTCGAATGGCCGGTGCCGAAATCGTCGATCGCGAGCTTGGTGCCCATCGCCCGCAGCGGCGAGATGAACTCGGCCACACGCGCCGGGTCCGATACGGCCAGGCTCTCGGTGATCTCCAGCTCCAGCCGGTTCGGCTGCAGACCCGTGCGGCGCAGCACCGCCATGATCGCATCCGTCAGGTCATGCCGCTGGAACTGGCTCGGAGAGACGTTCACCGCCACTGTCAGGTCATAGCCTTCGAGCTGCCAGCTGCGCGCCGTTTCGCACGCCGCCTCAAGGATCTGCATGCCGATGGCATCGATCAGTCCGGCCTGCTCCGCCACCGGAATGAAGGTCGCGGGCGAGATCAGCTTGCCGTTCGGCCGCCGCCAGCGCGCCAACGCCTCGGCGCCCATGATCCTTCCGGTCTCGAAGTCGATCTTCGGCTGGAAGACCGCCTTGAATTCCTTGTTCGCCACCGCGTCGCGCAGCTCTGCCTCGAACCGGTAGCGCCCCTGCACGATCCGCGTCAGGCGCGGCGTGAAGAAACGAAAGCCCGACTGCGCCTCCGACCGGACCAGACGCACCGCCAGCTTGGCGTTCTGCATCAGCTTGGCAAACGATTCCGCATCCTCAGGCGCCATCACGATGCCGCCCGAGATCGACATGGTGATCTGCCGTGTCGGCAGGTCGAACGGTTCGGCGAAAGCCGCGCGGATCGCCCGCGCAATCGAGATCACATGGTCCCGGTTGATGGCGCAGGGCAGATAGAGCACGAACTTGTCCGCCGTCAGCGCCGCCAGCAGGCTGCCGCGCAGCGCAATCGCGGCCGGATCGCCAAGGTCGGACATCGCCTGCGTCAGGCGCCTGGCCGCGCCGTCGATCAGCGCATCGCCGTGCGTCGTGCCGACCTGTTCGATCAATTGGCCGAACCGGTCGATGTCCAGCAGCAGGAAAGCCGCAGGATACTCGTAGCTCGCTTCGGGCAGCGTCGCATTGACATGCCGCTCCAGCGCAATCGCGTTCGGCAGTCCGGTGCGCCCATCCTTGTAGGCGATCTGGCGCAGCGTCTCGTTCTCGCGGCGCAGCTTGCGCACCGCCCGCGTTGTCGCCACCCGCAGCCGGCGCAGCTCCGGGAACTGCAACTCGTCCAGCTCGGCCTCGGCATCGACCCGGCTGGTGATCATATAGGCCGTGAAGCGCAGGAAGATCTCCTGCAGCGGCCGGGCTGTGAAATAGGCCCCGGTGGCCGAAATGGCGATACAGGCCATGAACATCAGGAACACGATCGGCCACGGCACCGCCAATCCGAACGGCTCGCCAAGGGAGATCATGCGGTAACTGATCGAAATCGAAATAACTGCAACGAACAGGAAAATCGACAACACGCCGCCGGCAATGCCGGCAAAAACCGGAATTGAGAACCTGCCGGTCAGCCGGCCGATGACCGATGATTTCTTCACACTGGCGCCGCCCGAGGCTTCGATTCGGAAACTACTGAGCAAACTGCGCCGTAGATGTTTAGGAATCTGTGAACATCATGCGCTAGCTGTAATGTTCTCTAAGGACTATATGCCCGGCCATGACCCAGAAACGCACTGCCACAATCGCCCGCAAGACCAAGGAAACGGACATCACCGTAGTCGTTAACCTTGACGGAACCGGCAAGTCCGACATCCAGACCGGCATCGGCTTCTTCGATCACATGCTGGACAGCCTGTCCCGGCACTCGCTGATCGACCTGACCGTGCGGTGTACGGGCGACCTGCACATCGACTACCACCACTCGGTCGAGGATACCGGCATCGTCATCGGCCAGGCCATCGCGGAGGCGCTCGGCGATTTCGGCGGCATCACCCGCTTCGGGCACGCCTATATTCCGATGGACGAGACGCTGACCCGCGCCTCGGTCGATCTGTGCAAACGCCCCTACCTGATCTGGAAAGTCGATTTCCGGCGCAACAAGATCGGCGAAATGGACACCGAACTGTTCAAGGAATTCTTCCACGCCCTCGCCGGCAATGGCGGCATGTGCCTGCACATCGAGAACCTTTACGGCGACAACAACCACCACATCGCCGAAAGCTGCTTCAAGGCGACGGCGCGGGCGCTTCGCACCGCCATCACGGTCGACCCCCGCCTCGGCGGCAAACCGGCGAGCACCAAGGGCAGCTTGTAGCCC
>JBGTKE010000023.1:0-5524 GCA_041744775.1 Hyphomonas sp.
CGGCGCAGGATCGCCTCGCAGCGCAGGACGAGTTCCTCCGGCTCGAACGGTTTGGCGAGATAGTCGTCGGCGCCGAGGCGCAGGCCCTCGATCCGGTCGCTGGTCTGGCCGCGCGCGGTCAGCAGCATCACCGGCGTCTCGCGGGTGGGCCCCTTGCGGATGCCGGCGAGCAGGGAGAGGCCGTTCTCGCCCGGCATCATGATGTCGAGGATCGCCAGGTCGAAGGCCATGTTCTCCATCAGCCGGCGGGCGGCCGCCGCATCGCTGGCGCCGCTGACGCGGAAGCCCTTCAGCGTCAGGAACCGCTTGGTCAGGTCGCGGATACGGTCGTCATCATCGACGATCAGGATATGGGCCGGCTCTTTCATCGCGCCTACTTCACCAGCGCTTCGAGCAGGAAGCGGGCCCCGGCGACCGCTTCCGGCCCGCTGGCCCGGAAGGCGAGGCGGAGGCGCTCGCGCACCTCGATGGCGATCGGCGTCGTCAGCGTCACCCCGGCGTCCGAGAGGGTGAGTTTCCGGCGGCGGGCGTCACTGGTCTCGCGGGCCCGTTCGATCAGGCCGCGCTCGTCCAGCTTGCCGATGATCCGCGCGAAAGTCGGCACGGTCATCCCGAGTGTCGTGCGCAGTTCGCTGACCGTCAGGCCCGGCCTGTAGCGCGCGGCCATGAGAATCTGCAGCTCTGGCTTGCTCAGACCGGCCTTCTTCCGGGCGCTCTCGGCGGCCTTCGCCAGCACGGATGCGCCTGAAATCAGGAGTCCTGCGCTCCGGTCCAGTTCCTGATCGGTCAGGAACAGTCTCGGGTCGAAAGGCCGGTTCAGGTTGACGGGCAGGGACATAAGTCGGAAATGAGCCTGAATACGCAGAAAGTTCAAGCGAGGAGAGTTCCCATGGCTGCCATCCCCTATGATGACCGTGACGGCTACATCTGGATGGACGGCCAGTTCGTACCCTGGCGCGACACCAAGGTTCATGTGCTGACGCATGCCCTGCACTATGCTTCGGCGGTGTTCGAGGGCGAGCGCGCCTATGGCGGCAAGATATTCCGCTCGCTCGACCATTCGAAGCGCCTGCACAATTCGGCCCGCATCATGGGCTTCGACATCCCCTTCAGTGTCGAGGAAGTCGAACAGGCCAAGAAAGAGGCGCTGGCGAAATCCGGCCTCGAGAGCGCCTATGTGCGCGCCGTCGCCTGGCGCGGCTCGGAGATGATGGGCGTCTCGGCCCAGAACAATACGATACACCTTGCCGTCGCCGTCTGGCACTGGGGCGACTATTTTGCCGACAAGATGAAGGGCATCCGCCTGAACCACGCCCCGTGGAAACGCCCGGCGCCGGATACCGCGCCCTGCGAGGCGAAGGCCGCCGGCCTCTATATGATCTGCACCCTGTCGAAACATGCCGCCGAGAAGGCGGGCTACCAGGACGCGCTGATGCTCGACTACCGGGGCCAGGTGGCGGAGGCGACCGGCGCCAACATCTTCTTCGTGCGCGACGGCGCGTTGCACACGCCGACGCCGGACTGTTTCCTCAACGGCCTGACGCGGCAGACGACGATTGCCCTCGCCAAGGCGCGGCAGATCGAAGTCGTGGAGCGCGCGATCTTTCCGAACGAGCTGCCCACTTTCTCCGAATGCTTCATCACCGGCTCGGCCGCAGAACTGACCCCGGTCGCCGAGATCGGCGAGCATCGCTACAAGCCAAGCCAGATTTCCGAGGCGCTGGTCAACGACTATTCGGCGCTGTGCAACGGGAAGCTTGAGCTGGCGCTTTAGGGTGCAGTGAGGCCGAAGTGCACCATCTGCCTGCGAATGAAGCGGTGCACAATCCAGTGAGGCACGTGCCGCCGAGACCCCCGCATTCGCAGGGGTGAGCGGTGGTTGGGATCCGCTCAGGTCAGGATATCGCTGACCGGCAATTTCGCTTCACGGCGCGAAATGAAATGCGTCTCGAAGGCCACGACAAGGCAGGCGGCGATGATGATCGCGGCGCCGGCATAGACGCGCCAGCCGGGGACTTCCTGAAAGAAGGCATAGCCGAGCAGGGCCGACCAGATCAGGCCGGTATATTCGAACGGTGCCAGCGTCTGGGCCTTTGCCTTGGCATAGGCCAGCGTCATCAGCCACCAGATGCCGATGCCGAGGAAGGCGACACCGATCATCGCGCCCCAGGATTGCGGCTCCGGTGTCCACCTGGTGAAAAGCAGCAGGAAAGGGAGCAGGAAGAGGGCGGGAAAGACGTTCATGAACGTCACCAGCGTCAGGCTGTCCTCTTCCTTCGTCCGCAGGCGGAGGAGCACGATGTTGAGCGCGTAGAGCACGGCGGAGATGAGGATCGCGGCGGTGCCGTAGAGCCGGTTGCCGTCTTCCGGGCCGCCTTGCGTCTGGGCCGTGGCGGCGAGCGCGGCGCCCGCGAAGCCGACGAGGGAGGCGCCGATGGTCACCGGGCTCATCTTCTCGCCGAGGATGACCCGTGCGATCGGCGCGATCATCAGCGCGGCGGTGAAGCCCATGACGACCGCTTCGGCGAGCGCGATCTGGGTCAGCGAATAGAAGAATGCGAAGGCCGAGATCACCTGCGCCAGGGATCGCATGGCATGGAAGCGGATGGCGGGCAGGCCGGGGAAAGGCCGGCGGCTCGCCGCGAACAGCCCCACCATGATCACCGCGCCGAGGATGTAGCGCCAGGCGGTGGCCGTCAGCACGCTGGTGCCGCCCAGCATCACGTGCTTCATCACGGCATCGACGCCGCATCCGAAGATGACGCCGAAGCAGACGAGAAGGATCGGGTGGGGCAGGCGCATGGCGGCGGAGGCTTGAGGCCGCGCGGTCGCCGCGTCAAGACGGCATCAGGCCGCCGAATTCACCCCCAGCCAGACGCAATAGCCGGCATAGGCCGCCAGCATGACGCCGCCCTCCAGCCGGGAGATCTTCCAGCGCGAGGTGGCCGTGACGAACATCAGGGCCGTGGCGGCGATCATCACCCAGATATCGAAGCTGGCGATCTGCGGCGGTACGGGGATCGGCTTGATGATGGCGGTGACGCCGAGGATGCCGAGGATGTTGTAGATGTTGGAGCCGACGATGTTGCCGAAAGCGATGTCGCCATGCTTGCGCAGCGCCGCCATCACCGAGGTCACCAGTTCGGGCAGCGAAGTGCCGACCGCCACGATGGTCAGGCCGATGATGGTCTCGGAGACGCTGAACAGGCGGGCAATGTCGATGGCGCTTGAGACGAGGAAGCGGGCGCCGAAGATGGTCAGCGCGAGGCCGCCCGCGACGAACAGGAGATCCAGCGCGATCAGGGCAGGGCTGGGCGCGGGGAAATCGGCGCGCGTCATGCCGGCGGCGGCGTCGCTGGCCGCATTGGATTGGCGCTCCTGGCGAAACGCGAAGTAGATGTAGCCGGCGAGCGCGGCCACGAAGACGATGCCTAGAAGCGGAGTCAGCTGGCCCAGCAGGACGGCGCCAAGGCACATCGCAGTCGCCGCGGCGAGGACGATGCCGTCCCGCCGGAACGTCGCCCGGGCGATCACAATCGGGAAGATGATCGCAGAGATGCCGAGGATGAGCAGGATATTCGCGATGTTGGAGCCGACGACGTTGCCGACCGCGATGCCGGGCGAGCCGGAAAAGGCGGCCTGCAGGCTGGTCACGAGTTCCGGGGTCGAGGTGCCGAAGCCGACAAGTGTAAGGCCGATCAGCAGCGGCGAGATGCGGAACTTCTGAGCAAGCTGGACGGCGCCGCGCACAAGGAGTTCACCGCCCGCCACGAGCAGGACAAGACCGAGCAGCAGGAACAGGATCGTCATGTGTCATTTCTCCCGGGCACCTCGGCCCCCGGCGCAGGGATGTGGCGCATTCGCCCGTCCTCGGAAAGCCTCGGCCACCGAATTTTTTGCAGTCCGGGCGCAATCCGGCGGTATCTTCACGGGCCCGCCGAACCGGGCCAGACTGGGCGTAGGCAGGATTTCAGGAGGCACAGAATGGAAAACCGGGCTCAACCCGTCGACCCGGCCGCTGTGCTGGACAGCGTGGCGGCGCCCATCGTGGTCTATGACCGCGAGTACCGGTTTGCCTTTGCCAATGAAGCCTTCTGCCGCTCGGTCCACAAAAGCTGGGAGGGGCTCGAGGGGCGCCGGGTGGCGGATGTGTTCCCGGATGCACCGGAGCGGATGGATGAGGTGGGGGCGCGGTTTGACCGTGTGTGGGCGGGCGAGACGACCCGTTCGGCGGCGCAGCAATACCACATTCCGGGGCCGGATGGCCGGATGCAGGAACGGTTCTGGCGGTCGGTCGAGACGCCGCTGCGCGGCCCGGACGGAACGGTGACCCATCTGGTGCAGGCCAGCGAGGACATCACCGAAGAGGTCCGCCTGCGCCACCAGAAGGATGTCATCGCCTCTGAGTTGGAACACCGGCTGCGCAATACGCTGGCGATGGTTGGTTCACTCGCGATGCTGACCGGCCAGCATACCCCGAGTGTCGACGCCTTCGTCGAGTCCTTCACCGACCGGCTGGAGGCGATGGGCCGCAACCTCGCGATGATCTCGGATCATCACTGGCAGGGCCTGCCCTTCCGCACGATCATCGAAGCCGAACTGTCGCAGATCGTCTCGCTCGACGATCCGCGGATCCGGATCAGCGGGCCGGACATGCTGCTCTCGGTGCGCTCGACCAAATGGACGGCGCTGCTGGTGCACGAAATGGTGACCAATGCCGTGCGTCATGGATGTTTCTCCGTACCCGGAGGAACGCTGTCGGTGACCTGGCAGGTGGACGGCGATGAGTTCTCTTCGGACTGGACCGAGACCGGCCGGCGCGAGAACGGCGAGCCCGTGCGCAAGGGCTTTGGCTCGCAGCTGCTCGGCCTGATGCCGAATGTCCGGATCACGCGCGAATTCCATGACGGCGGCATGCACGTGCGCACGGTCGCGCCGTCGAGCTTGTTTACGCTGAGCGGTTGAACACCCGGCGTCTACGGCCTCGCGGCGCCCTTGAAAAACAGGGCCTGCGTGACGACGGCCTTCACATGCGAAGGTCTGAACGGCTTCGGGATCAGGAAGGTCGGCTCGCCGCCGCGCCCGGACAACAGGCGTTCCGGAAACGCCGTGATGAAGATCGCCGCCACGGGAAGGGACTTGCGGATGTCGGCCACGGCGTCGGTGCCCTGCGAGCCGTCCGCGAGTTCGATGTCGGCGAGGATCAGGTCCGGCTTTTCCGCGAGCGCATGCCGGACTGCCTCGGCGCGGGTTGCCAGCACGCATGTTACCGTATGGCCGAGGGACTCGACGATCTGCGACAGGCTCGCCCCGATCAGCGGTTCATCCTCGATGATGCAGACCCGGCTGCTGGGCGCCTGCGCGATCTCGTCCCCGATCGATGCCAGCAGGCTTGTGAGGCCGGGCACGGAAATGTCGAGGATGGCGGCAGCCTCCGCGAGGCTGAAGCGCTCCATCGCGGTCAGCAGCAAGGCCCGGCGCGCGGGCGGCGAGGCTGCGGCATTGGCCGGGAGCGTTGCGTCGA
>JBGTKE010000024.1:0-3845 GCA_041744775.1 Hyphomonas sp.
GGCGCTGCGCAAGAATCTCGTCCAGCACGTGCGCGGCGAAATCGGCCCCATCGCCTCGCCCGACCTGATCCAGTTCGCCCCCGGCCTGCCGAAAACCCGCTCCGGCAAGATCATGCGCCGCATCCTCCGCAAGATCGCCGAAAACGAGTTCTCCAGCCTCGGTGATACGTCCACGCTCGCCGACCCGGAAGTCGTCACAGACCTGATCGTGAACCGCCAGAACAAAGGCTGAGGCAATGAAGACAGATCCGCGCGTCGATGCCTATATCGGCCGGGCGCAGGAGTTTGCCCGCCCGATGTTGCAGAGGCTGCGCGAACAGGCTCATGCGATCTGTCCGGAGGCGGAGGAAACGATCAAGTGGGGCGCGCCGTCGCTCTCCTGGCGCGCCAAGAATCTCTGCGGACTCGCCAGCTTCAAAAGCCATGTCGCTTTCTTCGTACAAGGCGAGCGCAAGGACGAGGGCGCCGAAGGCATGGGCGAGTTCGGCAAGATGCGCTCCATGGCGGACCTGCCCACGAAGGCCGCGCTCGCAAAGCTGCTGAAGGCTCGGATGAAAGTTATCGAGGCCGGCCCCGCCGCCCCGCGCAAGGCGCCCAAGCCACCACCGGAAGTGCCGCCCGATCTGGCCGAGGCGCTGAAGGCGGCAAAGCCCGCCGCAGACACCTTCAAGGCGCTCTCGCCAACAAACCAGCGCGACTACGTCACCTGGATCACCGGCGCCAAACAGGACGCCACCCGCGCCCGCCGCCTGGAGCAGGCGATAGAATGGCTGGGCGAGGGGAAGGCGCGAAACTGGAAGTATATGAAAAAATGAAGGAAGCCCCTCACCTTCCACCGCCTTCGGTGGCGGGAGGCGGCGCGCCAACCCTCTCCCTCCGGGAGAGTTGAGGGGCTCGAGGCTCAAACCGCCGGCAGATCCACCGTGAACTTCGCGCCGCCCTCGGGCCGGTTCTCGGCCCAGACCTTGCCGCGGTGCGTGGCGATGATCTGCCGTACGATGGAGAGACCGAGGCCGGAATTGTTCCCGAACGCGGTGCCTTTCGGTCTGTCTGTGTAGAAACGATTGAAGATCGTCTCCAGCTTGTCCGGCGGCACGCCGGGCCCGGAATCTTCCACAGTCAGGCGCGCGATCGTGCGCGGGCCGTCATTCGTCTGGTCGAGGCGCACCTCCACAGTCGAGCCGCCGGGCGAGAAGGAGCGCGCATTGTCGATCAGGTTGCGCAGCACCTGGCCCAAGGGCCCCTCGCGCCCGCGCACGATCAGGCGGGCGCCCATCGTCGCATCCGTAAACGATACATGCACCGCGGACTCGCCGTCGCCGATACCCTCATACGTGCGCACGACGTCACGCACGAAGCGAGCAATGTCGATCTGCTCGCTCGGCAGGCGCGTCATCTCGGCCTCTAGGCGCGAGGCGTTGGAAATGTCCGTGATCAGACGGTCGAGCCGCTTCACATCCGAGGCAATCACCTGGCGCAGCCGCGCGGCCGCGTCCGGGTCCTTCACCCGCTCGAGCGTCTCCACCGCCGAGCGGATCGAAGTCAGCGGATTCTTGAGTTCATGCGCCACATCGGCTGCGAACTGCTCGTTGGCCTCGATACGCTCCAGCAGCGCGTCGGTCATGCTCTGGATCGAGCTGGCGAGGTCGCCGATCTCATCGGTGCGCTGGGTCAGGGCCGGCAGCTCGATCCGGTCCGACGCGCCCGAACGGATGCGGTCCGCCGCAATCGACAGGCGCCGAAGCGGCCGCGCAATGCCGAGCGTCAGCATCACCGACGTAATGAACGCCATCAGCACGGCCACGCCGATAAATGGCACCAGTGCCACCCGCTCGGCGCGGATGATCTCGTCGATGTCGCTCGCTTCCAGCACCAGCACGCCGACCACCGCCGAGACGCGCTGCACCGGCATCGACACCGAAATCACCCGGCTGCCCCGGTCCGAGAAGCGCTGGCTAGCGGACTGGCCGCCCAGTGCAGCGATGTCGAACTCCTCTTCAAAGCTCTGTGAACGGAGCGCTTCGGAGGTCCGGCGCGGGGAGAAGAAGCCGAACACATTGCCTGCCCATTCGGACAGGTCGCGGCCGGCACGGGCCAGAAATCCCGGTTCGCTGAGCGGGGGCAGGGCGGTCACGTCCACACGCTCGGAGAGGTAATAGCTGTCGCCGATCAGCTCGCCGCCCGGTGTGAAGATGCGGGCGCGCACGCGTTCGGGCAGGTTCAGGCGTTGCAGCGTCTGGCGCGCCGCTTCGTGATTGAGGCCCGGCTCCGGCGTTGTGGCGTCATCCGATAGAAGGCTCGAGAAAATCTGCGCCTGGGCTTCAAGGTCCTGCTGCTTGGAGGCGACGAACCCGGCCCGCATCTCGTTCAGCACCATCGCGCCGATGATCAGGATCGCGAGGCCCGCAAGGTTCGAGACAAAGATCAGCCGCGCAATGCGCGACCCGAGGATCGTCGCGTTGCGCCGTGTGGGCGGACGGCGGCGAGGGGCGCTTGGTTCAGCCATGGCCTGGTCCCCTCCCGTCGCCGCTCCGCCGCGGTCAGGCGTCGGCTGCGACGCGCATCGTGAGGATGCGGTCCGGATTGCGCGGCGGCTCTCCCTTCGCCAGCGCATCGACGGTCTGCATGCCGTCTGTCACCTGGCCCCACACGGTATACTGCCCGTTCAGGAAGGACGTATCGCCGAAGCAGATGAAGAACTGGCTGTTGGCCGAATTCGGCGCCGAGGTCCGCGCCATCGAGCAGGTGCCGCGCACGTGCGGCGCCTTGCTGAACTCGGCCTTGAGGTCCGGCTTCTTGGAGCCGCCCATGCCGGTGCCTTTCGGGCACCCGGTCTGTGCCATGAAGCCGTCGATCACCCGGTGGAAGACGATTCCGTCATAAAACCCCTCACGCGCGAGTTCCTTGATCCGGGCGACGTGGCCCGGCGCCAGATCCGGGCGCAGCGTGATGGTCACGTTGCCCTTCGAGGTCTCCAGCAGCAGCGTGTTTTCGAGGTCAGACATCGGGCAACTCCATCTCGTCGTGTCATCATGCAAGGCTCAGGACCTTGGCTATTCAATCGCGGCTCTGGCGGCAAGCATGGCCTGCATGTAATGTAGGCTATTGAAATACTTGGAGTGAACAGGTTTGGCAGAGATCGTCGGCGATACCCTGGCCTTGATCCTCGCCGCAGGCGCGGTGCTCTACCTGTTATGGGCGGCCGGCGTGACCTTTCCCTTCGCCAATGAACAGGCCCTTGCCCGCTCGCTGATCGGGCGGCGGGGCATCACGCGCTTGCCCTCGCGCCGGTCTTTCGTCTTCATCGCCCTGCTCCTGCTTGTGGCGGCCATGTTTGCCTTCCTGCTTGGCGGTTTCAGCGAATCTGTGCCGCGATCGAAGCCCTTCCTTGCGCCGGTCGGCATACTGCTCGCCATCGTCTTCCTCGGCCGGGGCATCGCCGGCGTGCTCCCTGCATTTGAACGCGCGGCGCCGGAACAGCCTTACCTCTCGCTCAACCGCCGCATCTATTCGCCGCTCTGCACCCTGATCGGCGCGGGCTTCCTGTTCCTCACCCTCGCGTTGCCGAACTGGTCTTGGCGCCTCAGCCAACTGTTCGGCTGAGCCGGTCGGGAAACGTTTCCAGCCAGTCCTCGGCGGACAGCCCATCGGCCCCGCGCGTCTGCATCATGCCCCGGAAGTTCCAGTGATTGAGAATCGTCTCGATCCGCGTGTCCGCCGCTCGGAACGCGCGGGGCACACCGCCACCCGCCAGGAAGCCGGCGGCCTTCACATAGTCCGACCGGTCATACGCCTCCGGCGCCGCATCGACATGCAACACGAGCGCTGCGGACGCTGGCCGGCCA
>JBGTKE010000025.1:0-5321 GCA_041744775.1 Hyphomonas sp.
GCACGCGTTTGGCCACCGCGCCTTCCAATCCCGCAAACTGCGCCGGGTCGGCCTGGCAGAGGTTCGCGGTGCCGAGCGCCTCCATTGCTGCCTGGCATTCCTGCTGGCGCGCTTTGTAGCTGCCGTCGGCGAGTTCGCGCCGTACGCCGGATTGGATCACCACGATCTCCCAATCCTCCGGGAGCGGAACAAGTTCATAGATGCAATCGCGCGTGTCCAGCGCCAGCACATGCCCGCGCCGTCCCACCGCTACCGCCATCTGGTCCATGATCCCGCAGGGCATGCCCATGAATTCATTCTCCACCCGCCGAGCTGCCTGCGCCAATGCCACATCGTCTGTGCCGCCCGCCGGGCGGCAGGCTTTCAATGCCGCGACAATCGTGGCGGCCGACGAAGACAGGCCCTGGCCAACCGGAATGTCGCTGCGCACGGTCACATTTTGCCCGCCCTCGATCCAGCCCATCGCCCGCGCCGCCTGCAGCGCGCCGCGGATCGCGTCCGTCCAGTCGCGCCGAGGAGGCCCGTAGACGCCGACGCGAACTCCATCTCCAAAACCGGCCGACTGGATATAGTCCGTGTCAGTTCCATTCGGCGCACGGGTTAGCCTGATTTCACTGCGGATCGGCATCGGCAAAACGGTGCCGCCGCTGAAGTCGATCCACTCGCCGATCAGGTTGACCCGCCCCGGAACCCGCACGTCAACTGTCTCGCCGCTCATAGCGCCCGCAGCCTTTCCGCCGCCGCTTCCGGCACGACATCCACGGTGAACACGCCCGTGAACTGCTCCACGCTGGCGAGAAACTTCAGCCGTCCCGCATCGCGAAGGATCGGATAGAACTGCACTGTGAACTGAAAGCCCGCGCTCTCGCCGCCGGGCGCCGCCTGGAAGCTCATCATGTACGGCATCGGCGCACCGAACAGCGCGTCCAGCCGCCTCGGCACATCGCCCAGCAGCGTCGCCAGCGCTTCGATCTCGTCGCCGTTCATCGCCCAGGGGCCAGCGCAGCGCCGCGCCGGCATGATCCAGGTCTCATACGGAAACCGCGCGAACGGCGGACAGAACGCCGCCACATCGCCGGCCGTTGCCACATCGAACCGGCCGCCCCAGCGCGCATGATCCGCCGTCAGATCATATCCGTCTGCAAACGCTTTCGCCGCTGCCGCCTGCGGCTCGGGCACGAAGGGAAAGGAATAGATCTGCCCATGCGGATGGGGCAGGGTCACGCCGACCTGCTCGCCTCGGTTCTCGAACGGCATCACGTAGGCTGCGCCCTCGGCGTGCAGCGCCCGGTACCGGTCGATCAAGGCTTCCAGAAGCAACACGCGCCGCTCCTGCCCGATCGTGTGGAGGCTGCCCTCCGCCGCGCTGGTGTAGACCACGACTTCGCATCGCCCGGTCGCAGGTTCGTCCGCCCAACCGGTCAGCGCGCCGGCCGGCGCTCCGGGCTTCAGGCTCGGGAACCGGTTGTCGAAGATCGCCAGTTCGAAGTCCGCAAACGGAATCTCCGTCACGGCTGCGCCCGCAGGCGCCAGCGGGTCTGCCGCGGCAGAAGGCTGGAAGGTGCGCGCCTGGCGGTGAGGCGCGTAGAGCGAGTACGTTCCCCGCATCGGGTCGCGCCGCAGCTCGCTCTGGTCATTCGCCGAGGCGAGCAACTCCTCTCCCGCTGCGCCCGTGTGCCGTTCATATCCGTAAACACGCAAGGCGCGCCCATCGGCCTTGGCATGGTCGCGCCGGTAAACGTCGCGCGACCGGCCCTTGAGAAGTGTGTTGAAAATATCGGCTGTCATCGTCCGCCTGATTGGCAGCGTTTTCTTTCCAAGTCATCCCGGGCCATGCCAGAAAGGCGGCCTGAATGGAGATTCTCCCGGAATGAAACTCGGCGTTTGCTACTATCCCGAACACTGGCCGGAGGCCGACTGGGCCGAGGACGCCCGGATGATGAGCGAGCTCGGCCTAAGCCTGGTGCGCATCGGCGAGTTTGCCTGGTCGCGCCTCGAGCCGGAGCCTGGCCGTTTCGACTGGGCCTGGCTCGACCGCGCCATCGAGACCCTGCACGCCGAAGGCCTGGGCATCATCCTTGGAACGCCGACCGCCACGCCGCCCAAATGGCTCGTTGACCTGTATCCTGACATCCTCCCGCACGACGAGCATGGCCGCCCCCGCCGCTTCGGCTCTCGCCGCCACTATTGCTTTTCCTCGCAGACCTATCGCCGCGAAAGCGCCCGGATCACCGAGGCGCTCGCCCGACGCTACGGCCAGCACCCGGCCGTTGCCATATGGCAGACCGACAATGAATTCGGCCACCATGGCAGCGACGAGAGCTTTTCGCCGGATGCGCATGTTGCTTTCCGTCAATGGTTGGAAGCGCGCTACGGCACCATCGAGGCACTGAACGCGGCGTGGGGTACCGTCTTCTGGTCGCAGGAATATCGCAGCTTCGGGGAAGTCGATCTTCCCGGCGCCGCGGTCACCGAAGCGAACCCCTCCCACATCCTCGATTTTCGCCGCTTGAACAGCGACCAGATGGTCAGCTTCCATGCGGAGCAAGCAGCAATCATCCGGCGCCATAGCCCGGATCGTCCGGTTACGCACAATTTCATCGGCGACTTCATCCGCCTCAACCATCACGATATCGGAAAACACCTCGATATCGCGACCTGGGACAGTTATCCCATCGGACTGCTCAGCGAGGGCGAGTTCACGCCGGAGGAAAAGTCCCGTTGGCTGCGTCAGGGCCATCCGGATTTCGCGGCCTTCAACCACGACGTCTACCGGGGCACGGCGCCGGAATGGGCGATCATGGAACAGCAACCCGGCCCGGTGAACTGGGCCCGCCACAATGGCGCGCCGGCGCCCGGCATGGTGCGCCTGTGGACCTGGGAAGCCTTCGCGCACGGCGCCCGCTTCGTCAGCTATTTCCGCTGGCGCCAACTGCCCTTCGCGCAGGAACAGACGCATGCGGGCTTGCTGCGCTGGGACCGCGGGCGCCAGCCGGTGATGGAGGAAGTCCGCGCCGTCGCCGCTGAAATTGAAGCGATCGGGGATATTACGCTCCAGCGCGCCGACGTCGCCGTCGTGCTCGATTATCCGAGCCTCTGGCACCACGAAATCCAGCCGCAGGGCCGCCGCGGCGCCGCCATCGACCTTTGCCGAACGGTCTATACCGCGCTCCGGAAGCTCGGCCTTGATATCGATATTGTTCCGGCCACGGCGGATTTCACTGGATACAAGCTCGTCGTCCTGCCGAGCCCGTCGATCCTGCCGGACGGCATGGGTGCGCGCCTCAATGACAGCGGCGCGGTTGTCTTCGCGACGGCGCTTACCGGCTGCCGCACGGTGGAGGGCCATCTTCCGCCTCGCCCGGATCTCGGCTCGCTGCCTGAACTCCTCCCCATGCGGATGATCCGGTTCGAGAGCCTTGCGCCGCCGATCACGCTCAAGGTGCGAACGGAAACCATGATGTATAGCGCCGGCCGCTGGCTCGAAACCCTCGAGACCGAGGCGCAAGTGCGCGCCCGATTCGATATGGGCGCGCCCGCCTGGATCAGTCACGGCCGGGCACATTATCTGGCGACCTGGCCTGATGAGGCATTGCTGAACGATATCCTGGGAAGCCTGTGCGCCGAGGCCGGGCTCGCCGTGCGCCGCACCGGTCCGGACATCCGCCTGCGCCGAGCAGGCGGGCTCCAGTTCGCCTTCAATTACGGCCCCAACGCGGTTGACCTGACGACCCTTGATGCGCCCACCGATGCCGCCAATTACAAGCTCGGCGGCCCGCGCCTCAGTCTCGGCGGGGTTGCCGCCTGGCCGGTCTGAAAGTCACGTCGCGACGAGCCGGAAAATCGCAACTGTCTCCGCCGCAATCGTCGGCATCGTCAGGCCGGATTGCCGCAGCCATGCGCCAGACACCTCGGCGCCGTCCTTCATGGCTTCCACAAAAGGCGCTGTATGATTGGTTCGTGTGCGGTCGAGCCGTGTCACGGTGTAAGCGCCGTCTTCCAACATTGGCAGACGCACCAAGGGCATGTGCCGCTGCGTTGTCGGTTCCACGCGGTAGAGCAGCAGCACAAGGTCGCGCGCTTCGCCATGCGCCTGCCACACGACACCGTCACCCGCTTCGCCGAGCCAGACGCGCCCGGAATGCAGCCGGTCCCGCAACGTCTTGTGTTGCGCGATCCACCCCTTCAGGCGCTCCCGCTCCTTTGCGTCCAGCTTCATCGGATCCAGTTCGACTCCGAAATGCCCGGCCAGCGCCACGCCCGCGCGGAAGTCCAGAGACTGCCGCCGCCGCGTGCTGTGCGCCGGCGCCGTGCCGACATGCGATCCCATCACTTCCGGCGGGAACACTCGCAGGAATTCGCGCTGCATCGCGATGCGTTGCACCGCGTCCAGAGAGTCGCTCGTCCAGAACCGGTGCGTATACTGAAGGATACCCGCATCGATCCGCCCGCCACCCGCCGCGCACGCCTCGATCTCGACTTCCGGAAAGTCCGCCCTGAGCCGCGCCATCAGGCCATACGTGGCCTGCACCTGCCGCCGGTAAACTGCGCGCGGTCCACTCGCCACAATCTCCCGGTTATGGTCCCACTTAAGGTATGAAATCGGCAGGGACTTCAGCAGTCCTGCCAAGACGCCGTAGAGATGCTCCGCCACGCCCGGCGCGCTCATATCCAGGACCATCTGGTTGCGCCCGGTCAGCATTGGCCGTCCCGCGCCCGTGAGGATCCATTCCGGATGCGCCCGTGCGAGGTTGCTGTCCGGATTGATCATCTCCGGCTCGACCCAAAGTCCGAACTCCATGCCCAGCCCGGTCACATGCGCGGCCAGCGGGTCGAGCCCCTCCGGATATTTTCGCGTGTCCGGCGTCCAGTCGCCGAGCGCGGCCGTGTCGTCGTTCCGGCCCTCGAACCAACCATCATCCAGCACGAAACGCTCGATTCCGAGGCGAGCTGCCTCGTTTGCCAGGGCCTTCATGCGAGTCATGTCATGGTTGAAGTAGAAGCCTTCCCAGGTGTTGATCTGCACCGGTCTCGGCCGCATCTTTCCGCCCGGCCAGGTCATCCGCTTACGGATCGCCGCATGGAAATTCTGCATCGCGCCATTGCGGCCCTCCGCCGAGAAGGTTGCGATCAGGTCCGGCGTCTGCAGCGTCTCGCCGGGCTCAAGGCGGACTTCGCCCGGCGCCAGCCATTCGCCGGACTGCCAGAGATACCGCCCGTCATCGAGCCACTCGGCCTGCTGCACGACGTTGCCGGACCAGGCGAGGTGCGCCGCATAGACATGGCCCGCCGCTGTCTCCGCAAATCCGGTCGGCGGCGCA
>JBGTKE010000026.1:0-1505 GCA_041744775.1 Hyphomonas sp.
CGCAGCGCCGCATCGATATCCGCCGCCGTCGCCGCAACCTCCCGCGGCGGGCCGACCAGCAGCACGATCTCGCCCTTCGGCGGCCCCGCCGCCTCATATTGCGAGGCGAGCTCGGCAAGCGATCCCCGCCGCGTTTCCTCGAACAGCTTGGTCAGCTCCCGCGCCACGGCGCAGTCCCGCTCTCCGAGAACGGATGAAAGATCGGCCAGCGACTCCGCCAGCCTCGGCCCGCTTTCGTAGAAGACCAGAGTCGCGGGCACCTGTTTCAGGCTCTCGATCTCGGTCCGGCGCGCGCCGGATTTGGGCGGCAGGAAGCCCGCGAACAGGAACCGGTCGCTCGGCAAGCCGCTCGCCACCAACCCCGCCAGCAGCGCCGACGCGCCCGGCACGGGGTAGACCTTGATGCCCTGCTCCAACGCCTCGTGCACCAGCTTCCAGCCGGGGTCCGAGACCAGAGGCGTGCCCGCATCCGAAATCAATGCGATCCGTCCGCCCGCTTCCAGCCGCTTCAGGAGCGCCGGTCTCCGTTCCGCCCCATTATGGTCATGGTAAGGGCTGAGGCGGGCCTTAAGGCCGTAGGCTGACAAGAGTTTTGAGGCCACCCGCGTGTCTTCCGCCAGCACTTCCTCGACCCCGCCCAGGATATCCAGCGCGCGCAAGGTGATGTCGCGCAGATTACCAATCGGTGTGGAGACAACATAAAGTCCCGGCGCTACAGCCACGGGCGGTTGCCCGGCCCGCGCCCCCACAATAGACTCGCTCATGTCGGGAATCGCGCCGGCGCCAGAAGGAACAGAAGATGACATCGCGCTCACCATCGCTCAGGAACTTCAAGGCGCCAAGTGTTGTGCTCGCCGCGCTACTGCTGGCGACCGCCTGCGCCACCGCGCCGGCCCGCCCGCCGGTCTCCATCGGCTCCGGCCAGCCGCGCGTCGATCCGGTCACCGGCGAAGTGATCGGTCCGGCGATAGCAGAAACCGAGGCAGGCCTCGGCAACGTGCGCGGTGACGGCGGGCTGACGCCGAACTTCATGCTCGGCAAGGACGTCAAACGCGCCGCCGTGCTGCTGCCCTTCTCGCATCCCAATGCGCAGGTGCGCGCCGAAGCCGAAGCGATGCTCGCCGGTATCGAACTGGCGCTGTTCGAAAATGGCGGCACCGATTTCCTGATCCTGCCGAAGGACACCGCCGGGCGCTCCTCCACGGCCGAGGCCCGCGCCGACGAAGCCCTGAAGGAAGGCGCCGACATCATCCTCGGCCCGCTGTTCAACACCGAGGTTCCCCTGGTGAAGGACGCGGCCCTGCGCCAGTCGATTCCGGTCGTCGCCTTCTCGAACGACCGCACCGTCGCCGGCGGCGGCAGCTACCTCGCCTCCGTGATGCCGGAGGAAGAAGTCGTCCGCATCATGGGCTACGCGGCCAGCCGCGGCACGCGCACCTTTGCCTTCCTCGGCCCGGACTCGGCCTATGGCCGCCAGGTCGAAACAGCGATGCGTGCCGAAGCCG
>JBGTKE010000027.1:0-4484 GCA_041744775.1 Hyphomonas sp.
GCTCGGAAGCGATCTACTATGTCGCCGATTTCCGCGGCAACCCGATGCAGGCGATCGCCGATGCGGTCTGCGACGAGATCTCCGCCATCCGCCACCGCATCCTGCTGACCGACCACGCCGCCCTGTTCGCCGGCGAGGACAAGGGCCAGCTGCGCGACCCCAAACCGTCCGACCCCGTACAGATCCAGTACACGTCCGGCACCACCGGGTTCCCGAAGGGCGCCCTCCTCCATCATAACGGCCTCGTGCGCAACGGCATCGAGACGATGAAACGCGCCGGCCTGAAACCCGGCGACACCTTCGTCCACAACATGCCGCTCTTCCACACCACCGGCTGCGCCATCCTGGTTCTCGGCGGCCTTGGCATGGGCGCCACAATGCTGCTCGCCCCGATGTTCGATCCCGATACGATCGTGAAGGTGATCGTCCGTGAGCGCACGAATTTCATCCTCGGTGTGCCGACAATGCTCGTTGCTCTGATCGACGCCGTCCAGAAATCGGGCGCCGATGTCTCGTCAACGACGCGCATCATGTCCGGCGGCTCGATGGTGCCGCCGGAACTCTGCCGCAAGGCCCGCGCCGTGTTCGGCGCCCCGATCCAGATCGTCTACGGCCAGACCGAGACCTCGCCGGTCCTCACCCAGGCCTGGTACGAGGACACCGAGGAAGACCTCACCCAGACCATCGGTCAACCTTCTCCGCATACGGAGATCTCCATCCGCGACCCGGCCACGAATGCCGTCCTGCCGATCGGTGAACAGGGCGAGATCTGCGCCCGCGCCTATTCGGTGATGCTCGGCTACAATGACAATCCCGCCGCCACCGCCCAGACCATCGACGCCGAAGGTTGGCTGCATACCGGCGACCTCGGCCGCATGGACGCGCGCGGTTATGTGAAGATCACCGGCCGCGTGAAGGAGATGATCATCCGCGGCGGCGAGAACCTCTTCCCTGCCGAGATCGAGAATGCCCTCCTCGAACACGAAGCCATTTCCGAAATCGCCATCGTCGGCATTCCGGACGAGAAATGGGGCGAACAGGTCGCCTGCTTCATGCGCAGCAATGTCCAGCCCCGTCCGACAAATGCCGAACTGCGTGCCTTCATCCGCGAGCGCCTGTCGCCGCAGAAGACACCGGCCTACTGGATCTGGGTCGACGAATGGCCGCTCACCGGCTCCGGCAAGATCCAGCGCTTCAAGCTCGCCGAGGCCTTCGCCAATGGCGCCTATGCCGATCAGGTCTCGTAGATTTCGCTGAACCGGTCCCAGATTTCCCGCCGCGCATAGCGCACGGCGCCGCAATGGCATCCGCCCTCCATCGGCAGTTTCGGCAAGGGTGGGCGGGTCAGGGCGATGCGTTTCATGTCCCAAGATTATGCCGCACACCGGGCCTGAGCAATCAGTTCGGCATTGACGCCGCCTGCGCTCCGGAGAACAGTTCGCCGCATGAAACGCGCCCTTGCCCTCACCGCCCTCGCCCTCGCTGCCTGCAGCAGCGTCCCCGCCTCGGTTGCCGAAGCGCCCGTTGCACCTGCCGCCGCGGAGATCCCCGCCTGGCGCCCCGTCGCGCCCGAAAATCTCGTGATCCTCGAAGTGGCAACCGGCACCGTCGCGATCGAACTTTTCCCCGAGGCCGCTCCGGCGCATGTCGCGCGCCTGCGCGAGCTGCTGGCCGGGGGCTTCTATGACGACGAGTATTTCTACCGCGTCATCGATGGCCACGTCGCGCAGGCCGGGCGGGAATTCGAGATGGCCCTGAAGGACTGGGCGCCGGTGCCCTTCGAAGCCGAACGCGCGGTATCCGCAGACGGCTTCACACCCCTCGGCAATGCCGACCTGTTCGCGCCTGAAGCGGGTCACCGCGCCGGTTTCGCCGTCGGCCGCAGCGGCGGCCAGGAATGGCTGATGAACTGTACCGGCGCCCTCGGCATGGCGCGCGGCGAGGCGCCGGATTCCGGCAGCACCGAAATCTACATCCCCCTTCAGCCGCGCCGCTACCTTGACCGCAACTACACCATCTTCGGCCGCGTCATCGCCGGCATGGAACATATCCACCGCCTCCCCCGGGTTGATCCGTTCACGGAGGAGGAAACCGAAGCCTTGTTCGGCGAGGACGAACCCCTCGCCTACCAGATGGCGCAATACCGCCGCTCGACCCTCGGAGACAACTACATCACGTCGGCAAAGCTCGCCGCCGCGATCCCCGATGCCGACCGCCCGGCCTACGAAGTGATGGACACCGCGTCGCCCGACTGGGCCGCGCTGAAAGCGTCGAAGCGCGACTATTCCGGAATCGCCGCCTTCATCGCCCCGCCCGTCAACAAGCTCGACATCTGCTCGCTGCCGGTTCCGGCAAGGCTGGTAGACACGGCACAACCCTAACCTGCTTTCGCATTGCTGTAGTCTCTCCTTCTGCCGCTCACCCCGGCGGACGCCGGGGCCCAGACTCGAGCCACGCAGCAAAGCCGCCTCACTGGATCCCGGCCTGCGCCGGGATGAGCGGCAGAAGTAACCGGCATCGCCTGCCAACGGATCACCGCAGGACGCCCACACCAACCTTACGCATTTATAATCTGTTCCATTCCCTACAGGATTCAGGGTACTAGCCCGCGCTGTCCAAGCCCCGCCCCGAAACCCGGCTGCCCCCGCCTTGCCAGTTGCAGGTCGCCATAGTTTCGTCAGAATTCGGCGAGGCGGAAGGCTGCGGGGCAAGTGGGCATGGCGTTCGAGGGCAAGGCACAGGTCGCGGAGAAACCCGCGGAGTTCGAAGCGCGTCAGACCGGGCGGCGCTGTTTCGTCATCCTGCCCTATGCCGCGCCTGCCCCGGGCGAGGGACCGGCGATCGATTTCGACGCCGTCTTCCACGAAATAATCCAGCCAGTCGCCGAAGACCTTGACCTCGATTGTATCCGCTCCGACCGGGTCAGCCGCTCCGGCCTTATCCACCGCGAAATGGTCGAGAACATCATAGATTCGGATGTCGTCATCGCCGACATTTCCCTCGGCTCGCCGGACATCTTCTTCGAACTCGGTATCCGCCAGGCCGCCCGCCGCGCCGGCACCGTCGTGATGTGCCACTCCGGCACCGGCGAGGAGTTCAACATCACCGGCGTGCGCGCGCTCGACTATGAACTCCCGCCCGAAGGCGCGCCCTCGCGCGCGCAGATTCTCGCCGATTGCCGCGCCCTCTTGCGCACCCATATCAAGAACAGTCTCGACAACCGCGCGACCGATTCCATCGTCCACTCGCTGATCCCCGGCATCAGCATCCGCCTGCCGGATCGTCCGCTCCCGGAGCGCCGCTACCATATCTACAAGCTCGGCCTCGCCGGCATGACCGGCCCGAAAGCCGCCCGCCAGATCGAGATCGTCACCGGCGACATCGCCGACATCGACGATATCGATGTCTGGGTGAACCCCGAGAACACCCGCATGGAACTCGCGCGCCTGCACGACAGCTCCATCTCCGCGACCATCCGCTATCTCGGCTCGCGCCGCGACCGGCACGGCTTCGTGCGCGATGACGCGATCACCCGCCTGCTGCGCGCCAAGGTCGGCGCCAACCACCGCACCGGTATCGAGCCCGCCACCACGATGCTGACCCGTGCCGGCGCCCTCGGCAAGACCAACAAGGTCAAGCTGCTCGTCCACGTCGCCGCCCATCAGGGCGAGCCGGGGCGCGGCTACCAGCTGATCGGCGCCTACCGCAAATGCGTCACCAATGCGCTGGCCGCCGTCGACGAGCACAACACGCGCCTCGGCGCCAAGATGAACGCCAAGTCGGCGTTGCGCTCGGTGCTGGTCCCGCTGTTCGGCGCCCGCGCGCCCGGCGAATCCCCGCACGAACGCGTCCAGGGCCTGATCCACGCCGCCCACCAATACCTGCTCCACTCGCCCGACACCAAGATCGAGCGGATCGCCTTCCTCGCCTGGACCCAGGTCGATCTCGAACTCTGCCAGGCCGCCCTCCACCGCCTCGGCCTGAAGCCCGCCGGCGTACCGAGAGGGCCCGGAAAAGCCTGATCTTTCTCCCCAGAGGCGAAAGCAAATTGTGCAATTCTCTGCATACATCTTGCGGCATTTACCATTCTTAAGCACTATATGTGGTGTTTGGAGCGAGCAGCGATGTTTCGCGCACGATGGAGATTTCCGATGGCTGACGGCAACGCGAACCTTCCCGGCCTGCTCACGCCGAGCCAGGCCTACAAGCCGTTCCGCTATCCCTGGGCCTACGAGTTCTGGAAGAAGCAGCAGCAGGTTCACTGGATGCCGGAGGAAGTGCCCCTCGGCGAGGATTGCAAGGACTGGGCGGTCAAGCTGTCGGACGCCGAGCGCAACCTGCTGACCCAGATCTTCCGCTTCTTCACCCAGTCGGATGTCGAGGTTGGCGCCAATTACATGACCAACTACATGCCGCGCTTCAAGCCGGTCGAAGTGTCGATGATGCTGGCCTCCTTCTCCAACATGGAGACGATCCATATCGCG
>JBGTKE010000028.1:0-7258 GCA_041744775.1 Hyphomonas sp.
CGGCGAGGTGGACGCGCAACTGGTGCGACCGGCCGGTCAGCGGTATGAGCGACAGGCGGGCGGATGGGCCGGACACGGACGATGTTTCATAGCGCGTGACACTTGGCTTGCCGATCTCCCGGTCAACCTTCTGCAAGGGCCGCCGCGGCCAGTCGGTGATCAGCGGCAAGTCGATCTCGCCGGAAGCTGGTTCCGGCACGCCCCAGACATCCGCGACATAACGCTTCTCGACCTCGCCGCGCGCAAACTGGCCAGAGAGTGCGCGTTGCATCTCCTTGCTGCGCGCAAACAGCAGGAGTCCGCTGGTTGCCATGTCCAGCCGATGGACGATCAGGGCATCCGGAAACACGGCCTGCACGCGCGCGGAGGCGCAATCGGCCTTGTCCGGGCCACGTCCGGGTACGGACAGAAGTCCGGACGGCTTGTCGATGACGATCAGGAAATCATCGGCATGCAGGATCGCCAGCTGCGCCTGCGGCGGGGCGTAGAGGTTCATACGGGGAGGCCCGGCAGCTCAAGCCGAAAGGCCGTGCCGGCCGCGCCGGTTTCCATCAGCGAGAGCTCGCCGCCGAGTGCGCTCGACAGCTCGTGCGCAATCACGAGACCAAGACCCGATCCGTGGGAGCGGGACGAACCGGCGAACGGCTTGAACAGGTTCGCCTGCGCCTTTTCGGGAAGGCCGGGCCCATTGTCACGGAAAATCAGCGCGCCGCTTTCGAGCTCAACGCGAATGCGCGGCGTCTCGCCGGCGCCCGGCGCCATGGCCTCGGCGGCATTGCGCATGAGGTTCGAGGCAATCCGGTGCAGGTGGTCTGGATCACTGTCAAACACGAAGTCTGCCGGCACGTCGATTACAAGTTCGGCGCCACCGCCATTCAATGCCTCATCGGCGGCCTCGGCCAGGACCATCCGCAGGCTGACGGGCTGCAGTTTCGGCGGGCGCGGGGCGGTCTTGCCATAATCCAGGGTTGCGGTGGCCAGATCGATCGCGCGCTCCAGCGCCCGCTCAAGGCGGGGCGCGGCCCGCATCACGCGCGGATCTTCCGACTTTGCCAGCACGTCAGACACCAGCTGCGCCGAGGCCAGCGAATTGCGCAGGTCATGGTTGATCTTGGCGACGGCGCTGCCGAGTTCGGCCAGATGCGCCCGCTGCCGGAACGCGTCGGCCACCACTTCCTCCATCCCGGACAAGGCGTTCTGCGCCCGGCCGATCTCATCACGCCGCTTTGTCGGCGAAAGGCGGCGGGTCCAGCTGCCAGGATCCCGGCTGAACTGTTCGACGCTGATCGTCACCCGCTTGATCGGCCGCACGACGAACACATCCAGCACGGCATAGATCAGCACCGCGGCCACCAGCGCGATGATCAGCGACAGGCCGGCGATCCGCCAGGCAAACTGGATCAGGGTGGACTTCAAGGGTGCCTGTGGCAGCACGATCTCGATCACCCGGCCTTCGGCGGATCCTTCGGCGACCACGACAAGGATCTCGCCCTCCGGCGCGAGATATTCTCTCAGCGCGGCGAAGGAGCGGCTCATCGCGGTCGACGCTCTGAGGTCCACAAGGCGCATTGGCCCCTCGATCGGCACGCTGGGCGCGAGCAGCTGGATGTGCATGTCATCCTCGATTTCGGCGACCGTCAGCACTTCAGCCTTCATCAGCAGGCTTTCGGACAATTCGTCCGAGACGTCCCGCATTGGCGCCGCATCAAGCGCCAGCGCCGCGATCCGCGCGGCGGCGACGCGTTCCTCCAGCCATTGCGTACGCAGGCCGCTGACCGAGGGGATGAAGATCAGGAACTCGGTAAACAGGATCGCGCCGAGCGTCAGCGCGAACAGCCGCGCCGCCAGGCTATCGGCGACGCGCCGCATGCCTGTCGGAGGTATTTGAACGGGGGCAGGTAGGGGCGCGGTCACCCGCCGAGACTTAGGCGAAATCAGCCGGAAGGGGAACGGGGCCGCTCATGGAATCCGCTGCAAAAAGCCCACCAGAGTCCGGGCCGGTTTGCCGAAAACGCTGGGCGTGAAATAGGCGGACGCCGCCCGCTTCACCGCTTCGGCGCGGGTCGGGTAGGGCGAGATGAAGTTGGTCAGCGCGGTCAGCTTGAGGCCGTTCGACATGGCGACCGAGACGATCTGCAGGATATCGCCTGCGCCGTCCCCGGCAATCGACGCGCCGACCAGCTTGCCCTTGTGCAGCACGAGCTTTGCCTCGCCGAGCGTCCGGCCTTCAGCGATCGCGCGGTCATTGTCATGGAAGGGGAACGCCGATGTCTTCACCGCGTCGCCGAACTTGGCGCGCGCCTCCGCCTCGGTCAGCCCGATCTGCGCAATCTCGGGAGACGTGTAGGTCACGGCCGGAACGGGCAGACTCGCGGCGGTGCTGCCCTGCTTGAAAAAGGCGCGCCGGATGAAGACCGAAGCATGCCAGCCCGCCGCATGCGTGAACTGCTCGCGGCCTGCGGCGTCACCCAGCGCCCAGACGCGCGGATTACTCCTTGAGCGGAGCGTATCGCCGACGGTGATGCCCGCGGGCGTGTGCTCCACACCGCCCTTGGCAAGGTCCAGCCCATCGAGCACGGCGCGCCGGCCAAGCGCCACGAGAAGGTGTGTTCCCTGCACGGAGGTCTCGCCGCCCGGCCCCTCCGAGTGAACCGTGATGTTGCCCGGATTTCCGGAAACCCGTGTCGCCTTGTGCCTTTCGAGGATCGTGACGCCTTCACTGCGCAAGGCCTCGACCGCGAGTTTCGCATGCGTCTCGTCGGCGCGGGCGAGCGCGCGGTCCATCTCCAACACGGTGACCTTCGCGCCGAGGCGCCCGAAAGCCTGCGCCAGTTCGAGACCAATGGGGCCGCCGCCGAGCACCACGAGGTGTTTCGGAAATTCCGGCAGGGAAAAGATGGTCTCGTTGGTGAGGTAGGGCAGGTCCGCCAGTCCGGGGATCGGCGGAATGAAGGCGCGGCTGCCCGTGGCCACGATGATGCGGCGCGCCTTCACGCGGGCGGTCTCGGAGACAATCGTGACGCGGTCCTCAAACCGCGCGGCTTCGCGGATGACCGTGCAACCAAGACCTTCGAACCGTTCCTGGCTGTCGACGGGCGCAATCGTCTCGATTGTCTTTCGGATGTGGGCCTTGACGCCGTTCCAGTCGACCGAGGCGGGGGGCAGCGTTACGCCATACTTTGCGGCCTCGGCCGGCGCATGGGCCGCCTTCGCGCAGGCCAGCAGCGCCTTCGACGGCACGCAGCCATAGTTGAGACAGTCTCCGCCCATCTCGTGCTTCTCGAACAGCACGACCTTGAGACCGAGCATCGCCGCCCCGGCCGCAGCAGACAGTCCGCCGGAACCCCCACCGATGACACAGAGATCAGCCTTCAGCGTACGGACATCGGCCATCAGCCAGGCACCTTCTTCGGAAAGAACTTCTTGTAGGCAACCGGCAGCAGCGAGACAATCGCGAGGGCGACGACCGCCGGAATGAGGTTGCGGGCGATGCTCGCGAAGTCCGGTTCCTCGCCTGCCGCAAAGGTTGCGCCAAGGCCCGCCCCTATCCAGGTGTAGGCGAGCACACCGGGAATGATTCCCAGCGCGGTCGTGATGACATAGTCCCGAAACTTCGCGCCAAACAGCGCCGGCGCAATGTTGGCGACGGGGAAGGGCACGATGGGCAGGAAGCGCAGCGCAAACATGTAGGAGACCGCGTCCTCCTGGAAGCCTTTCTCGAGCTTCTGCACGAACGGCCCAGCACGTTCGCGCAATGCGCTGCCCACGGAGGATTTGGCAGCAAGGAACAGAATGCTCGCGCCGAGCGTTGCGCCGACAATAGTGGCCAGCGTCCCGCCCCACAGGCCGAACAGGAAGCCGCCCGCAATGGTGATCCACAGCGCCCCCGGCATCATCAGGATGGTGGCGGTCGCATAGACCGCAATGAAGATGGCGAAGGCCAGCACCGTGTTCTCGGCCACAAAGGTGCGCAGCGCGTCTTGCTGTTCGCGCAACGTGTCGAGCGAGAGATAGTTCTGCACCCCGCTGGCCCAGGCGGCGGCAAGTGCGAGGACGATCAGGGCCAGAGGCCACAGGCGGCGCCAGAGAGGTTTCGGTTGGTCTGTCATGGCTTCACTGGCTTCTTGAGCTTCGCCGCATCGTTGAGCGACCAGTCATACTGGTAACCCACGATTCGCGGCATGGCGCGGATTTTCGCGGCGAGGCCAGGCTCGGCATATTCGAGGAGATGTTCGACCACGGCCTTCTTCGACCCGCCGAAATCCTCCTCGAACCAGTTGTAGATTTCCGAGACGTTCAGCCCCCTGGAGGTCACGGTCACCCCGCGCGGATGGTTCACATAGGCGCGCGCGGCGTCGCCGAGATCCTGCCTCAGGCTCGCGGCTTCCCAGGCTTTGGCCGGCAGGTTCGGGCAGCTGTAGGAGGCGCAGTTGAGGGCATAGTGCACGTCCGGGGTGCCCCATGTCTTACGCAGGATCTTGTGCTCGATGGCGTCGAGCGAGACCTCGCGGCCGCCGGCGCGCACGGTCACACGCTTCCACGGCCCCGCGAGATAACCGTCCTTGATCGACTTCACCGGATAACGATCGACGATATGGCGCACGGTGACGGCATTATAAAGGTTCGCCCAGGCCGCGAAGTTCGCATCCGTCTTTTCAGAAAGGTCGGTCTCGGCGAAACGCGCGATATAGGCGTCCAGCGCCGAGCGGTCTGTCTCGGACGCGGCCAGCCCAGCATAATCGACGCGCGTGATCCCGTCAGAATCGGCTTTGACATATGTCTTCAAAAGGCGGGTCCAGTCAGCATGGTCGGCAGGCACTTGGGTCTCCGCTGCAGGCGTCGGCGCGGTATCGGCTGAACCGGCGACAGGGAAAAGCGCCGCCGCAAGGACAATGAGGCATAAGGCGGCGCGGCGCATCGTGGCACTCCGTGTTGCGGGCTCGGCCGGTCCCTTAGCCCTGACCGGGCGGATTGGCATCTCACGAGGCGGTGATACAACCGGCCGGATTGGCACATTTTGCGCCTGCCGCGACTTGACCCCGCCGCTGCCCGCCTGTATTGCCCCCGTTTTCCAGGTTCCAAGCCCCAGAGCAGTCCCATGAAACGCACTTTCCAGCCGAGCAACCTCCGCCGCAAGCGCACCCATGGCTTCCGCGAGCGCATGGGCACCAAGAGTGGCCGCAAGGTGCTGGCACGCCGCCGCGCCAAGGGCCGCAAGTCCCTGACCGCCTGATCCTTCCCCGCGGGCCTGACCGGCCTGCCGACCGGGAGGCCGATCATGTCCGGCCCCGAACACCCAGATCTTCCGGAAACGCGCCGCCTCAAGAAGCGGCGCGAATTCACGTTTGCGCGCGACGGCGTCACCGAACGGCGCAAATCAGTAGTCGTCCAGGCCCGCGCCCGGGCCGGCGAGTTGCCGGGCCTGCATGTCGGCGAGGGCTTCACCGCTACAAAAAAGATCGGCGGCGCGGTCCAGCGCAACCGGGCCAAACGCCGCCTCAGGGAGGCATCCCGGCGCCTCCTGGCCCGCCATGGCCGTCCGGGGTGGGATTATGTGTTCATCGCCCGTGAGGCGACCCTCGATGTGGGCTGGTCCCGATTGCTTGACGATATGGAAAGCGCGCTGATAAGCCTCGCGCGCGTTTGATGCCCCCTGCGCCGGAACCCCGGCGCCCTGCCCACAGACTTGCGGAATATCGTCGATGGAAAAAGAAGAACAGCGCAATTTCCTGCTCGCCATGGCGGCGATGATCGCGTTCGTCTTTCTCTATCAGATCTTCGTGATGGAGCCGGCACAGAAGAAGTATCAGGCCGAGCAGGCGATCGTCGCCGCGCAGCAACAGACGGCGGCCGTCGATACGGCAGCCGCCGAAGCGGCCGGTCCGAAGCCGCTGCCCGAAGCGCTGGCTGCGGCGACCCGCATCAGGTTCGACGCCCCGTCCATCGATGGCTCGCTGCGCCTCGCCGGCGCGCGTCTCGATGACCTGCAGCTCAAGAAACACTTCCTCACAGTCGAACGCACCGAGGAAGTCCGCCTGCTGCGTCCCGAGGAATCCGAGTTCGGATACTTCACGACCTATTACTGGGCGTCCGGCAACACGCTCGTTGCCGGCCGCAATTCCAGCTGGACCCAGGTCGGGGAAGGCATCCTCACGGCCAGCACGCCGGTCGCCCTGCGCCTCGAGTCCGAAGGCATCACCATCGACCGGGAAATCACCGTCGACGAGAACTATCTCTTCACCTTCCGCGACACGGTCACCAACACGGCGGATACGGCACGGAACCTGCGCCCGATCGGCTCGATCGAGCGGCACGGCAATTTCAACGGTTTCCTGAAAGCCACCGATCCGTCTTCAGCAGTCTCGAACGGTCTCGCCCACATGGGCCTGATGGGCGTCGTCGATAACCAGCTACGCTTGCAGAAGTACAAACCGTTGATGGCATCGAAGAAGATCAGCGGCGAGTCTGAAGACGGCAATTTCGTCACGGCCATCGGCGGCTGGTGGGCGCTCACCGACATGTACTGGATGAGCGCGCTCGTGCCGGACCAGGCCGCAACCTTCACCGCCTCCGTCAACCGCGCCAGCCTCGCGCGCGGCGGCCCGCTCGAAGTGCGCACGGAAGGCACCGAGATCAGTCTGGCGCCCGGCGCGAGCGTCACGGTCGAGAACCGGATCTTCGCCGGCGCCAAGAAATTCGATGTCCTGCGCGCCTATGAACAGACCGGCGGAATTCCGCGCATGGTCGATGCGATCGACTGGGGCTGGGCCTTCTTCCTGACCAAGCCCTTCTTCTATGTATTGCACTGGCTCCACGGCATCGTCGGCGCGTTCGGCTGGGCGATCCTCGCCTTCACCGTGCTCGTCAAGCTGCCGCTGGTGCCGCTCTACAATGCCAGCTTCAAATCGATGGCGAAGCTGAAGAAGCTTCAGGAGCCGATGAAGGACATCAACGAACGCTTCGCGGCCGATCCGCAGCGCAAGCAGCAGGAGATGATGAAGCTCTACAAGGAGACCGGCGCCAACCCGATCGGCGGCTGCCTGCCGATCCTCGTGACGATCCCGATCTTCTATGCGCTCTACAAGACGCTCTATGTCACCCTCGACATGCGCCACGAACCCTTCTGGTACATGAAGGATCTCTCGGCGCCCGATCCCACCGCGTTCGGCAACCTGTTCGGACTCCTGTCCTTCTGGGACGCGGCCGACATCAAGGCGATCCCGGTGATCGGCATCATCATCGGCATCGGCATCCTGCC
>JBGTKE010000029.1:0-6721 GCA_041744775.1 Hyphomonas sp.
CGCCGGTGAGTTCGCGCAGGCGCAGCAGGGCGACCGGGCCGCCGAAATCGAGCGTGCGGTTGGCGATGACCGTGGCGATGATCTCGCGGCGCAGGCGGTGGCCCTTCATGGCCTTGCCGAACCCGTCGATGGGTGACGGGAAATAGGCCTTCAGGACCGGCTCGAACCAGGGATCGTCCGGCAGGTCCGAGGCGACGAGATCGTCGAACAGGACGATCTTCGACCAGGCGAGCAGGACCGCGAGTTCGGGGCGGGTCAGCGGCTGGCCGGCTTCCTTGCGGGCCTGCATGCCGGTGGTCGACGGCAGGCCTTCGAGGGCGCGGTTCAGCACGCCGCGCTCCTCGAGATAGAGCATCAGGCGCTCGAGCGCTTCGTGGTCCTCGGCGGCAGTGACGGCGGCGAGCGTCAGGGCGTTCGACTGGTCGTAATTGTGCGCGAGGACATGGGCGGCAACGTCGTCGGTCATCGATGCGAGAAGGTCGTTGCGGCCGGCCTCTTTCAGGTCGCCGAGACGGATGGCTTCGGCGGCGAGGATCTTGATGTTCACTTCGTGGTCGGACGAATCGACGCCGGCCGAGTTGTCGATCGCGTCGGTGTTTATCCGCCCGCCGGCGAGGGCGAACTCGATGCGGCCGGCCTGGGTCATGCCGAGGTTGGCCCCTTCCCCGATGACTTTGGCCTTCAGGTCGCGGCCGTTGACGCGGATCGCGTCATTGGCGCGGTCGCCGACATCGGCGTGCGATTCCGACGTCGACTTCACATAGGTGCCGATGCCGCCGAACCAGAGGAGGTCCGCCTCGGCTTTCAGGAGCGCGTGGATGAGTTCGTCCGGCGTGACGGCGTCCTTGGCGAGACCGGCGAGGGCCTTCACTTCGGGCGAGAGCGGGATCGATTTCGCGGCGCGTTCGAAGATGCCGCCGCCTCTGGAGATCAGCGACGCGTCATAATCCGCCCAGGTCGAGCGCGGCAGGGCGAAGATGCGGGCGCGCTCGACGAGGCAGCGGGCCGGATCGTCCGGGCTGGGATCAAGGAAGATGTGCATGTGGTTGAAGGCCGCGACGAGACGGATCTCGGGCGAGAGCAGCATGCCATTGCCGAAGACATCGCCCGACATGTCGCCGACGCCGACGACGGTGAAGGGCTGTTTCTGGATATCCTTGCCCATTTCGCGGAAGTGGCGCTTGACCGCTTCCCAGGCGCCGCGCGCCGTGATGCCCATCTTCTTGTGGTCATAGCCGGCCGAGCCGCCGGACGCGAAGGCATCGCCCAGCCAGTGGCCCTTCTCGAGGCTGATCGCGTTGGCGGTGTCGGAGAATGTGGCCGTGCCCTTGTCGGCGGCGACGACGAGGTAGGGATCCTCGCCGTCCCAGACGATTGTCTGCGGCGGGGGCACGAGCTTGCCCTTCACCAGATTGTCGGTGAGGCCGAGCAGCGCCGTGATGAATTCCTTGTAGGCGCCGCGCCCGCTTTCGAACCAGTTCGGATCAGACCGGGGCGGCAGTTGTTTCGGATAGAAACCGCCCTTCGAGCCGACCGGCACGATGACGGCGTTCTTGACCTGCTGGGCCTTGACGAGGCCGAGGACTTCGGTGCGGTAGTCCGACGGGCGGTCCGACCAGCGCAGACCGCCGCGCGCGACCGGGCCGAAGCGGATGTGGACGCCTTCGACTTTCGGGCTGGAGGTGAAGATTTCCCGGAAGGGTTTCGGCTCCGGCAGGTCGGCCAGTTCGCGGCTGGCGACCTTGAAGCTGATCCAGGTCCGCTTGGCGCCGTCCTCATCCATCTGGTAAAAGTTGGTGCGCTGGAGGGCGCCGGTGAGATCGAACAGGCGGCGCAGGACGAGATCGTCGGTCAGGCTGACGACCCCTTTCATAGCGTCCTCGAAACGCGCGCGGATTTCGGCGCAGGCCTTGCCGCGCGCGTCCAGCGACTTGTGCGCCTGCGGATCAAAGCGGGCAGCGAAAAGATCGAGGATCAGGCGCGTGACGACCGGATAGCGGGCGACGGCGGCTTCCTGGACTTCCTGCGGCTGGTCCATTCCGCTCTGGCGGCGGTAGGCGGCGAGCGCGCGGATCAGCGCCGCTTCGCGCCAGCTGGCCCCGGCGGTGAGCACGAGACGGTTGAACCTGTCATTGTCGGCCTTGCCGCTCCACACCGCGATGAAGGCGTCCTCAAGCGCTGTGGCGAGTCCGGGCAGCGGGAGCGGCGCGCCGTCAGCCGATTGCATCGCGAGCGCGTGGACCCAGTAGATGTCCGGCGCATCGCTCACCGGCCTGAAGGGCGGGCGCACGGGATAGCCGGTTTCGAAATTCACGAAGAGGCCGAGATTCTCGAACACCGGCACGCAGCGCGACAGGGCAATGGCGCCGTCGCGGGCGAAGATCTTGACACGGACTTTCGAGGGGCCGTCGGACTCGCGGCGATAGGCGCGGGCGACCATCGGCCGGCCGGCGCTGAGTTCGGCCATGCTGACGACATCGCGCAACGCTTCGTCCGGCGGGAAGGATTCGCGGTAGGCCGCGTTGAAGGCGCCGATGAAGGCGCGGGCCCCTTCCCGGTCGCTGCCGGTCAGCGCGGAACCCATCAGCTGCTCGCGGAAGCCCTGGTCCCAGGTGCGCGCGAGGGCGACGATCTTGCTTTCGATCTCCGCTGCGTCCGGTTCCGGATGGCCCGGCGAGAGGCCGATCTCGAAATGCACCCGCGCCATCGGACCGGAGTCGAAATAGGGCTGGAAGGAGCGCATCTCGCCCTGGTAGGCATCGGTGAGCACGGCGCCGATACGCTGGCGCAGGGCCGTGTCGTAGGATTCGCGCGGCACGAAAACGAGCGCGGTGACGAACCGGTCGAACTCGTCGCGGCGCAGGAAGACTTTCGTCCGGGGACGGCCGATCAGGTGCAGCGCGCCCATGACCATCGGGCCGAGCAGGGTGGAGCGGGTCTGGAAGAGTTCGTCGCGCGGCCAGGTCTCGATCAGGTTGGCCAGCGCCTTTTCGGTATGCCCGCCCGGGGCGGCGCCGGAGGCCGCCATGATCTTCTGCACGCGGCGGCGCACGAAGGGGATCGAGCGCGCGGTCTCGTCATAGGCTTCGGCGGTGAACAGGCCGAGGAAGCGGACCTCGCCATTGACCCGGCCCTGCGCGTCATACTTCTTGATGCCGATATAGTCGCACGGCACGCGGCGATGCACACGGCTCGGCAGGGTCGACTTGGCGATGATCAGCGGCGCGGGATGGGCGAGGAACTCGCCGACTTCCTGCGTCAGCACCAGGGGTTCGCTGTCCGGCGACAGGACGTTGAGATTCTCGTCGCGCAGGATGCCGAGGTTCGAGCCATCGATCATCAGCGGCTCGGCGGGCACCACGCGGCCCTTATCATCGGTCTCGAAATCATACTCGCGGCTGCCGAGGAAGACGTAATGCTCCTTCAGCAGCCATTCGAGGAAAGCGACGGCTTCGTCGCGCTCGACCGGGGAGATGTGTTGCAGGCCGGAGAGGCGCTTCATCTCGGCGCGCATCCGCGCCTGCATGGCGCGGTGGTCGGAGACCGCATGCTGGACATCGGCCAGCGTGGCGCGCGCGCCGTCTTCGAGGAGTTTCGCTTCGCCCGGCGTCAGCAGAGCGGTGTGGATCTGGATCACCGAGATCATCCGTCCGTCGGCCAGCGTGACAACCGGGTGGAAGAGTGCCTTCACTTCATGGCCCTGCGCGGCGCATTCGTTGAGCAGCGAATCGACGAGGAAGGGCATGTCGGGGCCGGTGGCTTCCAGCACCGCGCGGTCAAGGGGGGCTTTGGCGCCCTGCGCACGCGGCGTCACCCGGACGGCCTGCTCGCCGGCGGCAACGGTCGATGCCCAGGCCCAGAGATGCTGGCCGAGGGTCTTGATGTCGGCGTCGGAGAGACCGGTGAGGTCTTCGCCTGCCGCCTCCTGCACAATCTGTTCGAGAACCTGGCCTTCAGGCCCGGCGATGGCGGCGGATCGGGACATGGAAAAGACTCACCTGAGGGAAAAATCGCTTTGTGCGGGTCTACTGCCCGGGCGTTACCGCTTCAAGAATCTTGGGAGGATCGTCTGCACACGGGTTCGCCCCGGCATTTGACGTTTGCGTCCACGTCAAGCCGCCGGGAGGCGCACCAGAAATAAGTGGGCCCGCCGAACGGGGACATGTCCAGCGGGCCCTTCAGAAACTTCCGCAGGCTGGGTGGGGGGACGCACGCGGAAGCCTGAATTCTCGATTTTCATCAACAACTACTCATATCGATGAGGTAGATGTCATTAAACAGTTAAAGATCCGTCAGGGGCGATAGCCCACTCCATGCCCCCATCGCAAGACTTATACATTATCTAGTGCAGTTCCTACAATGTTTCCATCCCCCGCGCCGTCACCGGACGGCCGCCGTTTCCCCTTTGGGTTGCCGTCAGCCGATAGAAGGATGGCAATCCAGCGCGTGCTCTGAGACTGGGCAAACAGGATCATCATCAGAACCGTCAGGGGCGCCGAGAGGAACATCCCCGGGATTCCCCACAGAACGCCCCAGATTGCGAGGGCAAGCAGCACGACAAGGGCCGACAGGTTGAGCGAGTCGCCCATCATCCGGGGCTGGATGAAGTTTCCAATCGAAAATTGCCAGAAGCTGACGACGCCAAACACGATTGCGGAATATACGTAAGAGTCCTGCGGCGCGGCGCCGGGCACCCAGCCAGGCACTTCCGGCTGAACCAGGGCGAACAGCGGCGGCACCAGCGCGGCCGCGATCGAGCCGACCGTCGGGATATAGTTGAGGACAAAGATCAGCGCTGAAAGGAAGAGGGCGTTCTGCACACCGAGCGCCAGCAGCGAGGCATAGCTGAGCAGCGTGATCATCGCCGAGATCAGGGTCTGGACCCAGAGATAACGCTCGATGCCGACCCGCGCTTCGTCGCCGATGGTGCGGACCTGCTCGCGCCGCTCGGCGACCGGAAAGATGTTGTCGAGCTTGTGCCCCCAGCCGGCCTGGGCGGCAAACAGGAAGGCGACATAGATCAGGATCAGCATCAGGTCGCCGGAGAGGCCGCTGACCGAGTTGGCGATCGTGGCGAAGAAACGCTCGCCGCGTTCGTTGAACAGGAGCTGTGTCAGGGTCGGCGAATCGCTCATGCCGACCACGCGGTAGGCATCGGCGATCAGCGCGTTGATCTTGGTCTCGTACTCGTCGGAATGGCGCCCGAACTCGGCGACGCCATTGGCCATCAGCGCGATGAACCCGACGAAACCGCCGGTGATGATCAGGACGGCGATCAGCCGCGCGGGCTGAAGCCGGACGCGCGGCGCATTATTCGTGATCGCCGCCGCGAAGCCTTCGATGATCAGGAACAGGAACACCGCCATCGCGAACGTCGCCAGGATATCACGGCCGAGATACAGGAGGGCGATGATCACGCCGGTGGCGATAATCCAGGTTCCAACCTTGGCTGAGCGGTCCATGGGGAGAAGTCTCCGGGAAGAAGGCCTACAAGTGACGGGGGCTGCGCGCCGGGTCAAGCAGGCGTGACGGGTCAGGCGGCTTGCCGAATCCGGGCAAATCACTAGCCTGCAGCACGGGATTTCAAAATGAAGGGCCGAGAATGACCGAAACGATTTTCCTGGGCGGCGCGGATGCAAACGGGACCGGCCATCCCGATGCGGCGCAAGCGCTGATCCTCAAGGTGGCGAACCGGCACGGGCTGGTGGCCGGGGCAACCGGCACCGGCAAGACGGTGACGCTGCAGATCATGGCGCAGGCTTTCTCGGACGCCGGGGTGCCGGTCTTTGCGGCCGACGTGAAGGGAGATCTTTCCGGCATCTGCATGCCGGGCAGCGAAACGCACAAGGCGCATGGGGCGCTGACGGCGCGGGCGCAGTCGATCGGCATGGGCGAGCTGAAATACGTGGGCGCGCCGACGATCTTCTGGGACGTGTTCGGCGAGTGCGGCCATCCGGTCCGCGCCACGATTTCCGAGATGGGCCCCCTGCTGCTGTCGCGCCTGATGGGGCTGACGGACGTGCAGGAAGGCGTGCTGAACATCGCGTTCCAGTATGCCGACGACAATGGCCTGCTACTTCTCGACCTCAAGGACCTGCGCAAACTGCTGGTGAGCCTTGGCGACGATACGGTGCGCACCGAGGTGAGCCGCAAGTACGGCAATGTGGCGCCGGCGTCGCTGTCGGCAGTGCAGCGCGAATTGCTGGTGCTGGAGCGCGGCGGGGCGGAGCGCTTCTTCGGCGAACCGGCGCTGGAGCTGGCGGACTTCATGCGCACGACCACGGACGGGCGCGGCTACATCAACATTCTCGACGCGCGCAAGCTGATCAATTCGCCGAAGCTGTATTCCACTTTCCTGCTCTGGCTGCTGTCGGAACTGTTCGAGGAACTTCCCGAGGTCGGCGATCCGGACAAGCCGCGTCTTGTGTTCTTTTTCGATGAGGCGCACCTGTTGTTTTCCGACGCGCCGCCGGCGCTGATGCAGAAAGTGGAACAGGTGGTGCGGCTGATCCGGTCGAAGGGTGTCGGCGTCTATTTCGTGACGCAGAACCCGCGCGACCTGCCGGAGAGCGTGCTGGCGCAGCTCGGCAACCGGCTGCAGCATGCGCTGCGCGCCTATACGCCGACCGAGCAGAAGGCGGTGAAATCGGCGGCGGCGTCGTTCCGTCCGAACCCCGCCTTCAAGACCGAAGCGGCGATCACCGAGATGGGTGTCGGCGAG